>DASQEJ010000182.1:0-1960 GCA_035633715.1 Actinomycetota bacterium
GGTGCCGGTGAACGAGCTCCAGCAGGCGCCGCAGGACAAGAAGCTCATCGTGGCCGCGACGTTCGGCCGCGGGGTGTACCTGTACAGATTCCCGTAGTTGCTCTCGCGGGATCGCAAGCGATCCCGCCCTGCGCAGATCACACGGCCCGCGGCTGCGCCGCCTCCGGCGACGGTCGTACAGTTCAGGGGTGTCGACGAGCAAGGGGATCGCACTGATCGCGATCCCCTTCGTCGTCGGGGGTTGCGGCGGTGGCGGGGGGGCCGCGCCCGCGGCGTCGCTCGACCCTTGCTCGCAGCCTCTGTCCGTCGCGGAGCCCGACGGCGTGCCCCCCGCGCTAGACCAGGCGCACCACGGGTACGTGGCCGACGTCGGGCATCGCCGCGGCTACCGGGCCGTGACCGTCGTGACGCGCGAGACGATCGTCGAGCTCTACCCCCACCTCGCGCGCGACCTCGTCGAGAACGGCCACGAGATCGTCGCCGGCGACAACGAGGGTTTCGAGGCGGAGATATTCTTCGAGCTCCACGACGGACGGGCGGGGAGGTACATCCTGCGGGAGGGCCCCTGCAAGGGCGACGTCACCGTCCACATCCTGTACGAGGAGAAAAAGGCGTGACGCGCCGGACCGGTCGACTCGGCGAGCGGCCATCGAGAAGCTGGCCCCGCCGCGTCGCGACGCTCGCCGTCGTCGTGCTCTTTTTGGCGCCGCTCGCGTTCATGGTCGCAGGCTCGCTGCGGCGGCCCGGCCTCCCTCCTCCCGACGGGTTCGAGTTCGTCCCCGACCCCGTCCACACCGGCAACTACCGCGACGTGACGCTGTTCGTACCCCTGTGGACGTACGTGAGGAACTCCGCGTTCGTCGTGGCGATCGCCGTCCCCGTCACCGTCCTCGTCGCGTCGTGGGCGGGGTTCGCCATCGCGACCGCCGCGCCGAGAACCCGTCGCCTCCTCGTCGGGCTCTCGCTCGTCTGCCTGATGGTGCCGGTGAGCGCGCTCTGGGTCCCGCGCTTCGTGATGTTCGAGTGGGCCGGGATCCTCGACACGTTCGTACCGCTGGTGCTGCCCGCGCTGATGGCGACCTCGCCCTTCTACGTCCTCCTGTTCGCGCTCGTGTACGCGCGGATCCCGCGCGAGCTCTTCGAGGCCGCGGCGCTCGAGAGGCTGTCGCCGCTGGCGACGTGGAGGAAGGTCGCGTGGCCGCTCGCGCGCCCGGCTGCCTTCGCGGTGGCGATGCTCGCGTTCGTCTTCCACTGGTCGAACTTCGTCGACCCGCTCCTGTACCTGTCGGAGCAGCGGCTGTACACCGTCCCGCTCGGCCTCCGGTCGCTCCACGCCCTCGAGCCGACCTTGCACCCGATCCTGCTGGCGGCGTCGGTGATCGTTACCCTTCCCGGCGTGATCGCGTTCTTCCTCGCCCAGAGGACGTTTTTGACGAAGACCGTCGGACCCTAGGAGGGGTTGCGTGAAGGGGAGAGCTTTGGCGTTGGCGCTGCTCGCCGCCGTGTCGGCCGCGTGCTCGTCCTCGCCCGGCGACGGCAGCGACGACGGCGTCACGAACATCCAGCTCCAGGTGTCGGGCGAGCCGGAGGAGACCGCGGTCTACACGTCGATCGCAAAGCAGTTCATGAAGGCGAACGAAGGCGTCGAGGTCGAGGTCGTCGAGGTCCCCGAGAAGGACGAGCACCTCGCGCGCCTCGCCACGAGCTTCGCCGGCGGCAACCCTCCCGACGTCTTCCTCGTGAACTTCAGGGAGTACTCGCAGTTCGTCGTCCGTGACGCGATCGAGCCGGTCGGGGACCACCTGGAAGACGTAGACCTGGCGAGCTACTTCGAGCCCCCGCTCGAGGCCTTCACGTACGACGACGAGCTGCAGTGCATGCCTCAGAACATCTCGTCGCTCGTCGTCTACTACAACCGCGCGCTGTTCGACGAGGCCGGGATCCGCCGGCCGAAGGCCGG
>DASQEJ010000183.1:0-7782 GCA_035633715.1 Actinomycetota bacterium
CGACGCTCCGGAGCGACATTTAGGGTCTGGCCATGAAGACGACCAAGGCCTTGCTCATCGCGTTCCTGTTGCTCCTCGGCGCCGCGTGCGGCGACGACTCCGCACCCTCGGGCGAAGGCGGGGGAGGTGGATCGGACGACTGCGCCACGGGCGAGGTCGTAACGACCGACTCCGGCCTCGAGTACGAAGACGTTGAGTGCGGCGACGGCGAGGAGGTCGCGCGCGGCGACGTCATCACCGTCCACTACACGGGAACGCTCGAGGACGGGACCGAGTTCGACTCGTCCCGCGGCGGGGACCCCGCGACGTTCGCGCTCGAGGCCGGCAGCCTCATCGAGGGATGGGTCGAGGGCATCCCCGGGATGAAGGAAGGGGGCCAGCGGAAGCTGACGATCCCGCCCGAGCTCGGGTACGGCGAGGCCGGGTACCCGCCGGACATCCCGCCGAACGCGACGCTGGTCTTCGACGTCGAGATAGTGGCGATCGAGGAGCAGCCCTAGATCCAGCACCACCCGCTCGGGGGGCCGCCGCCCTCGCCCGAGCTCGTGACGATCTTCTCCACCTTCTTGCCGTTGACGGTCTTCGTGACCGTGGACGTCGAGCGCTCGGGCTCGGGGACGTCGCAGTGGTCGAACGCCTTGATCCGCGCGCGCCACTGCTCCTCGTGGATCGGGACGTTCGCGAGGATCGGGTAGTAGAAGGCGAACAGCCCGACCGCGCCCGCGGCGAACAGGGCCAGCGCGGCCTTCGCCTCCCACGTCCAACCGATCCGCGTCGCTACCCACGCAAGCGCGAGGCACATGAACGGGACCGTCGGGAGTATGTAGAAGATGAAGACCGCGTCGCGCTCCCACGTCAGCGCCAGCCACGGGAGATAGGTCAGGACGAAGCCGGCGACGACGATGCCCTCGGGGCCGCGCCAGTCCCGTCGCCTCAGCCAGCGCCACGCCGCGAACGCGAGAGCGAGGATCGACGCCCCCCACACGAAGGGGCTGCCGGTCGCGAGGACCTCCTTCACCTGTCCGTCGGGGATCGCGGGGTCACACGACGACCCGCCGCAGTACGCGTACGACACCGGCCGCTTGAGGAGGATCCACGACCACCACGGGGACTGGTAGCCGTGCGTCGCGTCGAGGTCCTGGTGGAAGTCCACCATCGACAGCTGTTGGTTCCACACGTTGCGGACCCACGCGCCCTCGCCCCATGGGACCGTCGTGTAGGAGCCGCCGATCCGGCCAGCGTACGTGAGCCCGTACAGGACCATCGGGACGATCACGAGCCAGACCGCGATCGACGGGAGCTCCTCGCGCGCGAACCGGCCCCACGCCCTCTCGTGCCCGTCGCGCTCGCGGGAGACCACCTCCCACGTGACCGTGAGCAGGATCACGATCGCGAGGATCAGGCCCCCGGACCACTTCGACGCGAGCGCGGCGGCCCCGGTCGCGCCGGCGGCCATCCGCCACGGCCGGTCGAGCAGGCCGTGCGGTCTGTCTTCCGGCGGACGATCGAGCATCGCGATCATCCGGTCGCGGTCGTACGCGACGAAGAGCATCGCGGCGACGCCGAACATCGGGATGAAGATGTCGAGCATCGACGTGCGCGACTGCACGAAGTGCATGAAGTCGATGCCGAGGAGCCCGGAGGCGATGGTGGCGCCCAGCGTCGAGCCGAGGATCTTCCTCGCGAGGAGATAGAGGAGGGCGACCGTGACGATGCCGGCCACGGCGGCCGCGATGCGCCACCCGAACGAGTCGTAGCCGAAGATGCGGATGCCGATCGCGATCATCCACTTCGACATCGGCGGGTGGACCATCGTCGTCTCGCCGCTGATCCCGCAGACCGAAGGGGACGCGAACACGTACCAGCAGGCGTCCCTCGCGTAGTAGATCTCGTCGAAGATCAGCTGCTTCGGGTCCCCGAGGCGGAGGAGGCGGAGCAGGGCGCTCGCGATCGTGACTGCGCTCAGCGCGAGCCAGTCGTACGCCGACCAACCTCGCCGGGGTGGGGGCGCGGTCGGCTCGCTCTCGGGTGGGGACTCGGGTTCGACCGCTGCCACGGAACGGCAGCATAGTTAGTCTCCACGCCTGTGCGAACGATCGTGGCGGGGTTGCGCGGCCTCCGCGACGCCCCCCTGGCGATCGCTCCCTTCGCCGCGGAAGGGGTCCTCGGCGGGATCCTCGTCCTGACGGGCGCCTTCCCCGCCGACGGCGCGGCGGCCCCCAGCGCCGCGGCCTTCCCCCTCGACGTCTTCTTCGACGTGAAGCAGTCGCTCGCGCACGGCCGCGGGTGGCCGTGGTTCATAGCGGCCGTCGGGGTCTCCGTCGTCGTGCGCGGAGGGGTCCTCGCGCTGACGCTGTGGCTGAAGGACTCGAGGCGCGCCCCGCTCGCCGTGGCGTGGGCGAGGTGCATCAGGCTCTCGGCGGCCGCGGCCGTCGCTCTAGTCCCGAGCGCCGCGTTGTTCTTCGCCGGCGTCGCGATCAGGTACGCGCCGTTCGTGTGGGTCGCGGCCGTGGCGGGCTTCGTGCCGTCGGTCTACTTCGCGCGCCGCGCCGCGTCGCTGGACGTCGGCAGCGGCCCGCCGCCGGGAAAGGGCGTCCCCGAGGCCGGGACGTTCCTCGGGTACGCGTTCGTCGTCACGCTGCTGGCGGCGGCGATGACAGTCCTCGGGGGGATGGGTGAGTGGGCGGCGGCCCTTCTGCTCGCGTGCTCCGGGCCGCTCCACGCGCTGTACCTGATCGGCTGGCGCACGCACCTGGAGCAGGAGACTTATCCGGCCGGGGGATCGGTTGCGGTCTCGCTCACGGTCCTGACGGTCCTGTCGCTCGCCGGCGCCACCGTGTACGACCGGTACGTGAGGGAGACGCCGCCGGTAGCGCGCGCCCGTTCGGGGGCGACGCTGGCTCTCCTGGGCGGCGCGGACTCGACGAGCGAGACGGGGGCCCTCGTTGACGTCGACCCACGCGACTTCGGCTTCGACGATCGCGACGTCGTCCTGCTGTCGTACGACGAGGACGGCGACGAGTACACGGCCGCGGACACCCACCGCGACCTCACCCTGGTCGCGCGGGCGATGTCGGAGCAGCTCGGCGACCTCGACGGGCCGGTGTTCGTGCTCGGTCATTCGCAGGCCGCCGGGGTCCTGGACCGTCTTCCCGGGCCGGCCCCCGCAGCCGCCGCCGTGATCTCGGCGCCTCCGTTACGGCCCCCGCCGGTCGAGATCCCCCCGCCGGGCATCCGGGGGCCGGGGAAGCCGGGCGGCGACGCCGCGCGTGTGCTCGCCGGGCTCCTCGACGCCGTCGGCCTCGGCGGCTTCGACGTGGACGCCCCCGCCGCGCCGGTCCACCTCGACGCGCCCGACGGCACCGCGTTCCCGCGTCTGGCGGTCTGGGCGTTGGGCGACTCGGTGTGGCTGGAGGGCGACTGGCGGCGGCCCGGCGAGGTGAACGTGGTCGCGATCTCGGACCACGTCGGGGCGGTCAACGACGCGAGGGCGGTATCGGCGGCGCGCCGGTTCCTCGCCGGCGCCCCGGTGCGGTCCGACGAGGCGACCTGGCGCGGCGCCCTGGCGGCCGCGCTCCGCTACGCGTTCGAGCCCTGGAGGCCCGAGTGAGCGACAGCGCGGGTCGCCTCGGCGAGACGCCCGCAGGAAGCGCGGGTCGCCTCGGCGAGACGCCCAAGAGCAGAGGCGGCCGGCTCGTGTTGTGCGGGACCCCGCTCGGCAACCTCGACGACATGTCGCCGCGCGCCGTCGCCGCGTTGCGGGACGCCGACGTGATCGCGTGCGAGGACACGCGGCGGACCCGGAAGCTCCTGTCGCACTTCGGGATCGCGGCCCGCGCCCTCCTCGTGTTGAACGACCAGACGGAGCGCCGCAAGGCGCCGGAGGTCGTCGCGGAGATCGGCCACGGACGCACGGTCGTGCTCGTGTCGGACGCGGGGATGCCGGGGCTCTCGGACCCCGGCTACCGGCTCGTCCGCGCCTGCATCGACGCGGGGCTGCACGTCGACGTGGTGCCCGGCCCGACGGCGGTCGTCACCGCGCTCGCGCTGAGCGGGCTGCCCCCGGCGCGCTTCGTCTTCGAGGGGTTCCTCCCGCGCAAGGCCGGCGACCGGCGCAAACGCATCGAGGCGCTCGCCGGCGAGTCCCGCACGCTCGTGTTGTTCGAGTCCCCTCACCGGATCTCCGCGACGCTCGAGGACCTCCGCGCCGTTCTCGGCGACAGGCGAGTGAGCCTCGCCCGGGAGCTGACGAAGCTCTACGAGGAGGTGCTGCGGGGGTCCCTAACCGAGGTGATCGCCGCGTTGGAGGCGAAGCCCCCGCGCGGCGAGATCACGCTCGTGGTCGAGGGTGCCGTCCACGACCACAAGGTCGAGCCTCCGGCCGCCGAGCTGGCGGCGCGGGCCCGCGCTCTGATGGACGAGGGCGTGGATCGCAAAGAGGCCATGGCCCGGGTCGCGGAGGAGACGGGAGTCAGGCGGCGGAAGGTCTTCGACGCGCTCCTGGAGGAGTGAGAGAAGTGGTACCGGCGGCACCCCGAGTGCCGCCGGTCACTCCTAGCGGTTGACGACCTCGTCTTCGGGCAGCCGAACCTCGCGGCGACCCATCGTCCCCAGCTCGCCGGCGCACGACTCGCACACGCGCCGCTCCTTGAACTGGACGGCCGGATTAGCCGCGCCGCAGAACAGGCATAGGTCCTGCCGCTTCTGCAGGATCACCTTGTCCCCGTCGACGCTGATCTCGAGCTCGTCGCCCTCCCGGATCCCGAAGACACGGCGCAGCTCGGACGGGAGCACGATGCGGCCCAGCTCGTCGATCTTTCGCACTACACCGGTAGACTTCATCCCAGTCAGACCCCTTGCTTCCCCAGGCTCCCAGCGCGCCGCCACATCGTGCACCGCTCCCAACGGTGCAGGCAGTTACTGGTAAGTAATGGATATCTTGAACGGCCGTAGGGGCGAAGTCAAACATCAAACCGGTCAATCCGGTCAGCGATTTGGCGGAAGTGCCCGACTTTGGTGCAATTCCGCGGAGCGGAAATTGGAGATTCCTGGATGACTCGCGAAATCTTCTACCTCACGACGCCGATCTACTACATCAACGACGTGCCTCACCTCGGCCACGCGTACACGACGGTGAACTCGGACTTCGTGTGCCGCTTCCGCCGGATGCAGGGTCGAAAAGTCCACTTCCTCACGGGCACGGACGAGCACGGCGAGAAGGTCCTGCGCACGGCCGAGGCCAAGGGCCTCGCGCCGAAGGCGTGGGCCGACGAGATCGTGCCGCGCTGGACCGAGGTGTGGAAGGCGCTCGACGTCTCGAACGACGACTTCATCCGGACGACCGAGGCCCGCCACGAGGCCCCCGTCCAGAAGTTCGTGCAGGACCTCTACGACAAGGGCGAGATCTACCTCGGGACGTACGAGGGGCTCTACTGCGTCGGGTGCGAGCAGTTCAAGCTTCCCGACGAGCTCGTCGACGGGAAGTGCCCGCTGCACGGGACCGAGCCGGAGGCCGTCAAGGAGGACAACTACTTCTTCCGTCTCTCCCAGTACGCCGACCGGCTCATCGAGTGGTACGAGGGCGACGAGCGCTCGGTGATGCCGGACGCCCGCCGCAACGAGGTCCTCGGGAAGGTCCGCCAGGGGCTCGACGACCTGTCGATCTCACGGGTGAGCTTCGACTGGGGCGTCCCGCTCCCGTGGGACCCGAAGCACGTGATCTACGTGTGGGTCGACGCCTTGCAGAACTACATCACTGCTGTCGGGTACGGGAGCGACGACGCGCGCTTCGACGAGGTCTGGCCCGCCGACGTACACATGGTCGGCAAGGACATCCTGTGGTTCCACGCCGTGATCTGGCCGGCCATGCTCATGGCGCAGGGCCTTCCGCTGCCGAAGACCGTGTTCGCCCACGGGTTCCTCCAGGTCGGCGGCGAGAAGATGAGCAAGAGCAAGCTCACCGGGATCTCGCCCTACGACCTCGTCTCGACGTTCGGCTCCGACGGCTACCGCTACTACTTCGTGCGCGAGATGTCGTTCGGCCAGGACGGCAACTTCTCGTGGGAGAGCATGGTCGACCGCTACAACGTCGACCTCGCCAACGACTTCGGGAACCTCGCGTCGCGCGTCTTGTCGATGGCGAAGCGCTACCTCGACGGCGTCGTCCCCGATGCCCCCGGCGAAGACGAGCTGACGGACGCGGACCGGGCCCTGCGCGAGACGCACGCCGCCGCGCTCGCAGGGATGGCCGTCGCGATCGACGACCTCGCGCTGCACGAGGCGCTCAAGTCCGCGTGGACGTTCGTCCGCCGGTGCAACGCGTACGTCGAGGAGGTCACGCCCTGGGCCCTCGCCAAGGACGACGCGCAACGACGCAGGCTCGAGGTCGTGCTGTACGTGCTCCTCGATTCGCTCCGCCAGCTCGCGCTGATGACCGCGCCGATCACGCCGCGCGCCGCGCAGGAGCTGTGGTCGCGGCTTGCGATGGACGGGGCCGTCGAGGCGCAGACGTTCGAGTCCCAAGCCGGGTGGGGGCGGCTGCCGGCCGGCGCGACCGTGCGGCCGGGCGACCCGCTGTTCCCGCGGCTCGACGAGGCCGCCGACGCGGGCGTTCCGCCGAGCCGGCCCGCGCCGGCCCCCTGACGTGTGGTTCGACTCGCACTGCCACCTCTTCGACGTAGAGGGTGATCCCGGCGACGTCGTCGCCCGCGCCGCGGACGGCGCCGTCACCGACATGCTCGTGTGCGGGACCGACCTCGCCACGTCGTCACGCGCGGTCGAGCTCGCGGGGCTGCCGGGGGTGTGGGCCGCGGCGGGCCTCCATCCCACCTCCGCCCGGGAATGGACCGACGAGGTGGGGGCCGGGATCGAGGAGCTGCTGGCGCACGAGCGCGTCGTCGCGGTGGGGGAGAGCGGGCTCGACATGTACTGGGACACGTCGTACCTCGACGTGCAGGAGCGCGTGTTCGAGACGCACATCGCGTGGGCGAAGCGCTACGACAAGGCGCTCGTGATCCACACGCGGAGCTCCGTCGACGAGGCCGTAGCGACGCTGGAACGAGTGTCGCCGCCGGAGCGGCTCGTCTTCCACTGCTGGTCCGGCGACCGCGCGCAGATGGCCCGCGTCCTAGACCTCGGCTCGTTCGTCTCGTTCGCCGGCAACGTCACGTTCAAGAGCGCCGGGGCGCTGCGCGAGCTCGCGGCGGAGGTGCCCGACGACAGGCTGCTCGTCGAGACCGACTCGCCGTATCTGGCGCCGGTGCCGTTCCGCGGCAAGCCGAACGAGCCCGCTCACGTCGCGCTGGTGGGAACTGCGGTGGCCGAGGCGCGTGGAGAAGCGGTCGAGGTGGTCGCCGAGGCGACCACGCGCAACGCTCAGCGCCTGCTCGGGATCGGCGCGGCCATTGCCTGAGCTGCTCGGCGCCCGGAGGTTGCGCGAGCTGCTCGACGAGCACGGCGTCCGGCCGTCGAAGTCGCTGGGCCAGAACTTCGTCGTCGACCCGAACACGATCCGCAAGGTCGTCGCGGTGGCCGGCGTGGGGCCCGAGGACCACGTTCTCGAGATCGGCGCGGGGGCCGGGTCGCTGACGCTCGGGCTCGCGGCCGCGGCGGGCCGGGTGACCGCGGTCGAGTTCGACCGGGACCTTCATCCGGTTCTGGCGAAGACGCTAGCCGGAGTCTCGAACGTAGAGGTGGTCCACGACGACGCGACGAGACTCGACTGGTCGTCGGTCGACGCCCGGGCCCTCGTCGCGAACCTGCCGTACAACATCGCGACCCCGC
>DASQEJ010000184.1:0-3388 GCA_035633715.1 Actinomycetota bacterium
CGGATCGCTTCGGCGATGTACGCCGCGGTGTAGAGGCCGAGGGCCGCGGTCGCGGCGATGAAGTTGTCGAGCGGGAGCCCCGCCCGCCGTAGCCCTGCCGACGCGATCGTCAGCAGGACTACGAGCGGCAGGTTCCTGAACACCTCGACGTAGACGACGCCGACCCGCTGGAGCCACCTGAGCGGCTGGACGCGCAGCGCGGCGATGAAGATGCCCACGCCCATCGCGATGAGGAACGAGACCGCGACGAGCTGGACGGTGACGAGGAAGCCGGCGCGGAACTCTGGGAAGTTCCGCGTGAGAACCCCCCAGAGCTCCGTCATCTGTCTATGCCGGCCTGATCAGTCGTTGCTTCGTTACTTCTTGACCTGGTCGCAGAGCTCCTCGCAGGGACGGATCTTGAGAGACTCCTGGAGCTACATGTCCGGTATCTCGGTCTCGGTGTCGGTGTACTGGCCGACCCACTCCTGGTAGATCTCGTCGTAGGTGCCGTCGTCGTAGAGCTCCTGGAGCACGCCGTCGACGAACTCCTTCATCTCGGTGTCGCCCTCGGGGACTCCGATGCCGTACGGCTCGACCGTGAGCTCCTCGCCGACGAGTCGGAGCGTGTCGTCCTGGATGATCATCCCGGTGAGGATCACGTCGTCGGTGACGACGGCCTGGACGGACCCGTTCTGGATGAGCTCGAGGCACTCGCCGTAGGTCTCGGGCAGCTGCACGTCGACGCCCTTGACCGCCTTCAGCAGGCCCTCGTACGTGGAGCCGAGCGCCGTGCAGGCGCTCTTGCCCGACAGGTCCTCGAGCGTCTCGACGTCGTCGGTGCCCTCGGCGACGAGGATGCGGCCGTTCGCGATGTAGTACGGCTCCGAGAAGTCGATCTCGACGTCACGGTCGGTCGTGATCGTCATCGTCGACGCGACGATGTCGACGGTCCCGTCCTTCAGGAACGGGATGCGGTTGTCGGAGATGGCCTCGATCGCGTTGAGCTCGACCCCGAGACGGTCGGCGATCTCCTGCGCGACGTCGACGTCGAAGCCCTTGACCTCGTCGGTCTGCGGGTCGATGAAGCCGAACGGCGGTACGTCGTACTTGACGCCGGCGATGAGCTCGCCCTTCTGCTGGATCTTGCCCATCGTGGTGTTGGCCGGGAACTCCTCGACCTCGGAGCCGGTCTCGGTCTCGGTAGCGCTCCCCGAGCCCCCGGCGTCCTCCTCCTCGTCGCCCCCGCCTCCACAAGCGGCCCCCAGCAGCGTCACGGCTGCCAGCAGCGCTATCAACCACCTCGATCTGTCCTTCCTCATGACTCCCCCTTTCGTTCGTGCGGTCTGCCCGCGGTCAGTGATGGATGATCTTGTCGACGAACTCCTTCGCCCGCTCGCTCTTCGTGTTCGTGAAGAACTCCTCGGGCGTTCCCTGCTCGACGATCTTGCCGCCGTCGATGAAGCAGATGCGGTCGCAGACCTCGCGGGCGAACCCCATCTCGTGGGTCACGACCATCATCGTCATGCCGCTCTTGGCGAGGTCGCGCATGACGTCGAGCACCTCGCGGATCATCTCGGGGTCGAGGGCCGAGGTGGGCTCGTCGAAGAGCATCAGCTTCGGCTCCATCGCGAGCGCACGCGCGATCGCGACGCGCTGCTGCTGCCCCCCCGACAGGTCGGCCGGCAACGCGTCCGCCTTCTCGGGGATGCCGACCCGCTCGAGCAGCTCCTTCGCCTTCGCCTTGGCGTCGGAGTCCGAGACGCCCTTCACCTCGGTCGGGCCGAGCGTGATGTTCTGGAGCACGGTCTTGTGCGGGAACAAGTTGAACTGCTGGAACACCATCCCGATGTCGGCGCGGATCTTGTAGATGTTCTTGCCCGCGTTCGGGATGGACTGGCCGTCGAACAGGATCTCGCCGGAGTCGATGGTCTCGAGCGCGTTCACGCAGCGCAGCAGAGTGGACTTGCCCGACCCCGAGGGCCCGGCGACGACGATGGCCTCGCCCGCGTCGATCTCGAGGTCGATCCCGTCGAGCACCTTGTTGGCGCCGAAGCTCTTCGAGATGTTGTCGATGACGACGAGGTGTCCGTTGCCCGAGCGCGTGGCCTCGGAACCCGCGGTCTGGCCAGAAGAAGAAAGGTTTGCCCCCATATGCAGGCGGGAGTCTAGCGGAGGAAGCCCCCCGACGTACCGGAGCGCTAGAGGTAGCCGAGGCTCGTCAGGCGCTGGCGGATCGCCTCGATCTCGTCGGGGCTGAGCGGGTCGACGTCGGGGGGACTCTCGGCCGGACGCGGAGGCACCACCGGCTGCCCCCGGTGCGAGACGAGGTCGCGCAGCACGTAGACCGCGAACTCCGTGACGGAGTGGAATCCGGAGCCGTCGATCACCTGCTTCAGCTGCTCGTAGAGCGGCCGGGGGATCTTGAGCGTGACGTCCGCCCCGCCGGATCGGCTCGGCGATCCGCCGGTCTCCGCGCCCTCGCGCTTCATGCGACCGCCGCGGAGACGCCGACGATCGCGAGCGGGACGGCGAACAGGGCCGCCGTGAAGATCGCGAGCCGCGTCTTGTTCTTGACCATCTGTCGCTGGAACCTCCACATCCCCCGGCGGACCTGAGGATAGAAGAACGCCAGGAGCACGATGCTGACGATCGTCGTCCCGGCGATCCCTGCGAGAACGATGCGGACGGCGGCGGGGGAGTCGAGCAGGAACGCGGCGAGCAACGTGTCGCCGAGCGTCGTGATGTTCGCGCCCATGATGTACGGGAGGATGTCCTCGCGCTTGACGTAGCCCTTCGCAACCAGCGGGACGAGGACCGTCAGCGCGACCGAGACCGACATCGCGACGAGAGCGACGAGGCAGCCGAGCGCGAACATCGGCCACTTTTGGCGCAGCCACGACAGCCGCGAGCTCTCGATCGCCTCGTCGCCGAGCTCCGGCACGACGGTGTCGATGAGCTTGAACGCGACCAGCAACAGCAACAGGCCCCCGAGGAACAGCAGCGGCGCCGACCAGTCCTCGACGAGCGCGAGCAGGTCGCCGTAGACGAAGTCGACGAGGTCGCCGAACTGCGCCGGGAACTTGAGCTCGAGCGAGTGGAACGGCTCCCACTCCAGGAGGAAGAACCCGGCGATCGCCCCGGGGACGTAGATCAGAGCGGTAGTCGACAGCGCCATGACGGCGGTCGAGACCGGCGCCATCCTCTTGCCCTCACCGCTGCGAAGCGCGGCTATGACCGCGACGAGGAGGACGACGAAGGCGGCGCCGAGTCGGGAGCCGGTGAGCATCGTGAAGCCTTCGACCTCGGTGATCGTGTCCGCCTTGACGAGCGTGAGGGCGGACGCCGCGATCGGGGAGCCCGACAGGACGAACAGCGCGCCGATCCAGCCGAGGCCGAGCGTGGCGCC
>DASQEJ010000185.1:0-6580 GCA_035633715.1 Actinomycetota bacterium
CCTGGATCGGGTGGAGTCGCTACTACTCCCATTCGATGGTGCCGGGCGGCTTCGACGTGATGTCGTAGACGACCCGGTTGATCCCCGGCACCTCGCCGACCACGCGGGTCGAGATGCGCTCGAGCAGGTCGTACGGGAGCCGCGCCCAGTCGGCCGTCATCGCGTCCTCGCTCGTCACCGCGCGCAGCACGATCGGGTATCCGTAGGTCCGCTCGTCGCCCATCACGCCGACCGACCGCACGCACGGGAGCACCGCGAACGACTGCCAGATCTCACGCAGCATCCCGGCCCTCTTGATCTCGTCGACGACGATCGCGTCGGCCGCACGCAGCAGCTCGAGGCGCTCGGGCGTGATGTCCCCGATGATCCGCACCGCGAGGCCCGGGCCGGGGAACGGCTGGCGCCAAAAGATCTCCTCTGGGAGGCCCAGCTCCTCGCCGACGCGTCGCACCTCGTCCTTGAAGAGGTTGCGCAACGGCTCGACGAGCTCGAACTTCATGTCGTCGGGGAGACCGCCGACGTTGTGGTGGCTCTTGATCTTCGCCGCGTCCTTCGTGCCCGACTCGATGACGTCGGGATAGAGCGTGCCCTGCACGAGGAAGCGGGCGTCGCCGAGCTCGTCGCGCGCTACCTCCTCGAAGACGCGGATGAACGTCTCGCCGATGATCTTGCGCTTGGTCTCGGGGTCGGTGACGCCGGCGAGCCGCTCGAGGAACCGGTCCGCCGCCTTGACGTGGATCAGGTCGATCTTCAGGTGGCGCCTGAACGTGTCCTCGACCTGCTCGGCCTCGCCCTGCCGGAGCAACCCGTGGTCCACGAAGACGCATGTGAGCTGGTCGCCGACCGCGCGATGGACGAGGGCCGCTGCGACGCTCGAGTCGACGCCGCCCGACAGCCCGCAGACGATCCGCTCGTCGCCGACCTGCGCGCGCACGGCCTCGATGCCGGACTCGATGATCGACGTCATCGTCCAGCCGGGCAGCAGGTCGCACGCGTCGTACAGGAAGTTCTTCAGCAGCGCGGTCCCCCACGGCGTGTGCGCGACCTCCGGGTGGAACTGGACGCCGTACAGGCCGCGTGCCGGGTCCTCGAACGCGGCGACCGGCGACGCCGGCGTGGACGCGGTAGGACGGAATCCCTCGGGAGGCGCGACGACCGCGTCGTTGTGGCTCATCCACACGGTCTGCTCGACGGGGAGCTCCTGGAACAGCACCGACTGCGGCGCCTTCACGTCGAGGTCGGTCTTGCCGAACTCGGCGACGCCCGTCCGCGCGACGTCGCCGCCGAGCGCCTGCGTCATCGCCTGCTGGCCGTAGCAGATGCCGAGGACGGGGACGTCGAGGTCGAACAGCGCCGGGTCGACCGCGGGAGCGCCGGGCTGATGCACGGACTTCGGCCCCCCCGACAGGATGATCCCGGCGGGCTTGCGCGCGGCGATCTCGTCGACCGGCGCGTCGTGCGGGACGATCTCGGAGTAGACGTGGCACTCGCGCACGCGGCGGGCGATCAGCTGCGCGTACTGGGCGCCGTAGTCGAGGACGAGGACGGGCTGGTGCTCGTTAGTCAAGGGAGGCTGCGGCATGAGCCACTCTAACGCGCGCCCCTGCGTGGCTCGGGGCTTTTCCGGGCTTCGACCACGACGCTGAGGTCGTCCTCGTCCCGCGCGACGCCGTGGTCCTCGAGCCCAGCCTTCTTCGCGAGCTTGCGGATCTTGCCCGGCAGGTCGTGTGACAGCTCGAGCAGTAGCCAGCCCCCGGGCCTGAGCCATTCGACGGACTCCGCCACGGCCCGGCGCATCAACCCGAGCCCGTCTTCCGACTCGTCGGTGAGCGTGTAGATCGGCTCGAACTCGCGCACCTCCGACGGCAGGTCGTCGACCTCGCCGGCGGGGACGTACGGGACGTGCCCGGTGATCAGGTCGACGTTCCCGCGGAGCCGGGCCGGGAGGCCGTCGTACATGTCGCTCTTCTTGAAGCGGACGTTGTCGAGCCCGTGCCGCTTCGCGTTCTCGCGGCCCTGGGCGAGTCCTTCCGTCGAGATGTCCGCGCCCCACACCTCGGCAGTGGGGAGCTCGTCGGCGAGCGCGAGCGCGATCGGCCCGGCCCCCGTGCACACGTCGACGACGATCGGTCCTTTGCGGCGCCGGAGCTTCCGCAGCGCGCGCTGCACGGTCAACTCGGACGAGGGCCGCGGGACGAACGCGCCGGGACGAACGATCAGATCCATGCCCCAGAACTCGATGCGGCCGGTGAGGAACGGGAACGGCTCACCGCCGGCGCGGCGAGCGACGAGCGAGAGATAGCGCTCGCGAACTCGTTTCGGGACGTCGCCGTCGTGGTCGTCCAGGTCGTCGGACTCGACGTCGAGGCAGAGCGCGAGGAGGTCGCGAGCCTCGGCCGAGTTGTCGTGGTCTTCGAAGATGTGGGTGCTGTCGCTGAGGACTCGCGTCCCGAGCTCCAGCAGCTGGTCGACCGTCTTCGGCTCGCTCATGGCCGCTGATGGTACGACCGGCGGCCTCGGCCGGCGGCCAGAAAAGAAAAAGCCCGGCGGCCTCGGCCGGCGGCCAAAGAGGAAGGGGCCGTTAGCGCGCGGGCTCTACGTCCTCGGCCTCGGGCTCCGGCACGGCGATCGTCGGGCGCTCCAGCTCGGTCGACAGCACAATCGTCGTGCGCGACCGCGCCACTCCGCGGATCGAGCGGATGCGACGCAGGAGCTTCTCGAGGTCCTTGTTCGTCGCGCTGCGGATCTTGATCAGGTAGCAGTCCTGGCCCGCGATGCGGTGGAACTCGAGCACGTCGGGCTCGTCACAGATGCGGGCGACGATCGGGTCGTCGGCTGCGAACTCGTTCCCCTCGGACAGCGTCACGAGCGCGAACGCGACGTGCGGCTTGCCGAGGGCCTCGGGGTCGAGCATGACCGTGTATCCGGCGATGACGCCGCGCTGCTCGAGCTTGCGCACACGTTCGTGGACGGCCGGGCCCGACAACCCCACTTCCTTCGCGATCGCCGCGTGCGACATGCGGCCGTCTTCGCGAAGGAACCGCAGGATCTTGCGGTCGATAGGGTCGAGGGCGGCAGCCACTGGCTACCGCCCTCGCCTTACCGACCGGGCCGGTCGGCGCCGGGCGGGACGGGGGGGTGCCCACCCGGGGGAGAGACCCGGATCGAGGGTGTTGAGGAGCGATGTGAGATTCATGTGCGTACCTTCTTCGTTCGAGTCTTCGATCGTGGATGGATCTTCGGGGGCCGGTGTTTCTCGCTCCGGCCCCCGCGGTCGGGCTAGGCCCTTTCGGTGCGGTGCTGCGCCCAGTCGTCCCCGTCACGGCTGTCCCGCCCGTAACGAGACGCAAGAACCTCAAACCCGACCAGCCCTGCGGTGAAGATTGCAAAGGCCTCGACCATTTTTACCACCAACTTCCTAAGTCGTTTCCGCTTCCTTCAAAAGGAACTATAGCACAGTCTTCGGCGTCCTGTCGAGGAATCCTTAGGAGATTTGCCAAAGTGCCTAGGTTTATTCGGCGGGAGATTCACGCAGCTTAGGAATCTTCGGCGTGGCGGTGATCCGGCCCCCGCGAGAAGGGCCGGACGAAGGTCCGGCCCCCTCGGATGCTTACGTTTCGTAAGGCCTAGGAGCCCATCCCGAGTCGCTGGGACTGCTGCAGCGCCTTTCCTTCGGTCTTGAGGGCCGGGGCGACCATGACCTCGGCCTTCTGGAACTCCTTGATGTTGGCGTAGCCGCACGTCGCGAGGCTCGTGCGGAGCGCCCCGAAGAGGTTCAGCCGGCCGTCGTTCTCGTGGGCCGGGCCGACGAGCACCTCCTCGAGCGTCCCGAGCGTCGACGTCTTGACCCGGGCTCCGCGCGGGAGCGTCGGGTGGAACGTCGCCATGCCCCAGTGGTAGCCGCGGCCGGGGGCCTCGGCGGCAGTCGCCAGCGGAGAGCCGATCATCACCGCGTCGGCGCCGCACGCGATCGCCTTCGCGATGTCGCCGCCCGTCCTCATCCCGCCGTCGGCGATGACGTGGCAGTAGCGGCCGGTCTCGTCGAGGTGGCGGATCCGTGCGCCGGCGGCGTCCGCGATCGCAGTCGCCTGCGGGACGCCGAGCCCGAGGACCCCGCGCGTCGTGCACGCCGCGCCGGGGCCGACGCCGACGAGCACGCCCATCGCGCCGGTCCTCATGAGGTGCAGCGCCGTCGAGTACGACGCGCACCCTCCGACGATCACCGGGAGCTCGTAGGTGGAGATGAAGCGCTTGAGGTTCAGCGGCTCGTGCCTGGTCGAGACGTGCTCGGCCGACACGACCGTCCCCTGGATCACGAGGATGTCGAGCTCGGCCTCGAGGGCGATCTTGTTCCACTGCTCGACCTTCTGAGGCGTGAGCGACGCGGAGGCCGTGACGCCGGCGTCCTTGATCTCGCGGATCCGCTTGTAGATCAGCTCTTCCTTGACGTCCTCGCGGTAGATCTCCTGCATCCGGACGGTCGCCTTCTCGGGCGGGAGCTCGGCGATCTCGGCGAGGATCGAGTCGGCGTCCTCGTAGCGGGTCCAGAGGCCCTCGAGGTTCAGCACGGCGAGCCCGCCGAGCCGGCCCACGTCGATCGCGGTCTGCGGCGACACGACGCCGTCCATGGCGGAGGCGAGGAGAGGAAGCTCGAACCGGAACGCGTCGATCTCCCAGGAGATGTCGACGTCGTCGGGGTCCCGGGTCCTGCGGGACGGAACGATTGCGATGTCGTCGAAGCCGTAGGCCCGCCGGCCGGACTTCCCGATGCCGATCTCTATCTCCACCAGCTCTCCTCTTGGTCCGCGGGTTCTAAGAGGTCTCAACCTATCCGGGCGGCGGCCATTCCGTCCGGCGTCTCACCGAGGAAATCGTTACGCACGGCGACACGGGTTCCTCAGTGAGGAACGTGCGCGCGGGGGCTCTCCCCGGGAGGCCGGGAAATGCCGCCCGCCCGAAGGTCGATCCTCCACATCCGTGCCTGTGGCGCCCGCCACGGCCGGGCGGCCCTCCACCGGGTCTGTTAGCAAGTGTTACCGTGTCGCCTCGGAGCGGGCAGCTCCCAGTGCGGCGGCTCCAATCCCGGGCCGCCCGACACGACGGGTCGGCTCGAAGAGCCGCCCGGGGCACGGCGGCCGGACGTTTCTCCCGGCCGGGCTAGAGCGGCTCTTTAAGAGCCGGCGGCAGGCACCCATGGAGGTAGGCGAATGGAACGGCTGAGTTTCGGCGCGCGAGCGCGTCGCAAGGCCCGGTGGAAGCGGCTCAAGCCGTGGATGCTGCTGGCCAGCGCACTGATGATGGCGATGGGCGTCCCCGGCGCGAACGTCGGCGCCGACACGCTCCAGCGGCTGAGCGGCTTCGACCGCTCCGAGCTGCGGGGCATCGAGACGACCGAGAGCGCGGCGGGGCTGATGAAGTTCCGCGGCGGCACCTTCCAGAGCCGGCCGGAGCCCACTCCCGAGCCGACCCCCACGCCGGCGCCCGTGGTCGAGGCCCCCGCGGCCGTCACGGTCGCAGCCCCTCCGGCCCCCGCCGGATCCATCACGGCGATCATCTACGCCGCGGCGGAGGAGTACGGGCTCAGCGGCAGCTACCTGTTGTCGGTCGCCGCGTGCGAGTCGGGCCTGAACCCCTCGGCGGTCAACCCCGCCGGCTACCACGGCCTCTTCCAGTTCTCGACCAGCACCTGGGCGTCGCAGGGCTACGGCTCGATCTACGACCCCGTGGCGCAGGCACGTACGGCGGCCCGGATGCTGGCGGCCGGCGGCGCGGGCGCCTGGCCGAACTGCGCCTAGCCCTCCATACGCGGTAGCTCGGGCCCCGGCGGCCCGAGCGGGAGCGCCGGTTCCACGCGCTTCTCGCGTCCCAGCAAGAGCACGATGGCGGCCGCCGCGGCGCCTATGACGCCGCACGCGAGCCAGGCCCCGTCGGGGGCCGCCTCGTAGAAGCGCGCGCCGAGGCTCGGCGCCAGCATGAGGCCGAGCGACCACGTCTGCCCCCACGCGCCCATGTAGCGGCCGCGCATGTGCTCGGGAGCGAGGCCCGCCACGTACGCCGACGACACCGGAGCGTCGACGACCTCGCCGATCGTCCACAAGACGACGGTCGCGGCCAGCAGCGGCATGGTCCCCGCGCCGGCCGTGAGGGCGAATCCCAGTCCGGTGACGAAGAACCCCGCCGCGATCACCCGCCGGGCGTCCAGTCGCTGGGTCACCGACGCGATCGGCAGCTCGAGGACGACGACGAGCAACCCGTTCAACGAGACGAGCAGGCCGTAGTCCGACGTCGACAGCCCCTCCGCCTTCACGTGGAGCGCGAGCACCGACATCGACTGCAGGTAGACGTAGGTGATGCCGGCCGACGCCACGAGGAACGCGACGAAGGCCCGGTCGCGCAACATCACGGCGATCGACCCGCGGGCCTCGTGCGCCGCGGGGGCCGGCGGACGGCCGCGCGGCAGGCTGACCAGCGCGACCGTGCCGAAGACGACCGACGTGATCGCGTCGCCGACGAACAGCCAGAGAAACGACCGGTCGGCGAGGAACCCGGCGGCGGCCGGTCCGAGCGCGAAGCCGGCGTT
>DASQEJ010000186.1:0-4974 GCA_035633715.1 Actinomycetota bacterium
CCGTCTCGAGCTCGAGGATCCGCATGACGCCGGCGAGGTTGATCCCCTCGTTCGTCAGCTCCTGGATGCGGCGCAGCAGCTCGATGTCCTTGGGCGAGTAGCGACGGGTGTTGCCGCTCGTCCGGCTCGGCGACAGCAGGCCCTTGCGTTCGTAGACGCGCAACGTCTGCGGATGCACGCCGGCCAGCTCGGCCGCGACCGAGATGATGTAGATCGCCTGGGTGTCGTCGTCTTGTCGCCGGGCCACGCCGCCTCCCTCCTAGGTAGTGGTCGTCTCGCGCTCGAGGCCGGCGCGGGGCGACGCGTCGTGGACCTCGGCGAACCGTTCGAGCGCCTCGCGCTCCTTCTTCGAGAGCTTGCGCGGGACCTCGACGGAGATCTTCACGAGGAGGTCGCCGTGCCCGCCCCGCGGCCGCGGCCCCCCTTTGCCGCGCACGCGCAGCGTCCGTCCGTGCTGCGTCCCGGACGGCACCTTCACGGTGACCTGTCCGTCCAGAGTCGGAACCGGGACGTTCGCGCCGAGCGCCGCCTCCGGGAACGTCACCGGCACCTCGACGACGAGGTCGCCGTCGCGTCCCTGCGAGAACACCGGGTGCGGGCGCACGCGGACGTTCACGAACAGGTCGCCGGGCTCGCCGCCCTGGGGGCCGGGCGATCCCTTGCCCGGGACGCGGATCCGCGTGCCGTCCGTGACCGCCGGCGGGATCCGCACCTTCGTGCCGGACCCGAGCTCGATCGTCGTCCCCTCGACCGCCTGCTCGAACGAGAGCGTGACGTCGGCCTCCGCGTCTGCCCCCTTGCGGGGGCCTCGGAACCCGAAGCCGCCGAAGAGGTCGCCGATGTCGACGCCGCTGCCGTTGCCGCCGAAGAGGTCGCCGAGGTCGACGCGCACGTTGCGTCCGCCGCCCGGGGAGCCGGGGGTGAAGCCGAACCCGCGGCGGCCGCCGTACTTCCGGATCTCGTCGTACTCCTTGCGCTTCTCGTCGTTGCTCAAGACTGCGTGCGCCTCGGAGATCTCCTTGAAGCGCGCCTCCGCCGACGCGTCGCCCTTGTTGGTGTCGGGGTGGTACCTCTGGGCGAGCTTGCGGTACGCCTTCTTGATCTCGTCCTTGGACGCGGTCGAGGAGACGCCCAGCGTGGCGTAGTAGTCCTTCTCGAGCCAGTCGCGCTGGGCCATCGTTCGCTACTCCTCGTTCGTCTCGCCGGCCGCGTCCGGCTCGGGCTCGGCCGGGGCGGCGGGCCGGGCCACGCCGACCATCGCCGCGCGCAGCAGCTTGCCGTTCATCGAGTAGCCGCGCCGGTGCACCGCGCGCACGACCTCCTCGGTCACGGACTCGTCCTCGCGCGACTCGACGGCCTCGTGGACCTGCGGGTCGAACGGCGCCCCCTCGCCCGGGACCTCTTCGAGGCCCGCGCTCTCGAGCACGGCCTTCAGCTCCTTGAACACGAGCTCGACGCCCTCGCCGCCTTCGCCGTGCGCGATCGCGCGCTCGAAGTTGTCGAGCACGGGCAAGAGCTGCCCGACGATCCGCTCGGCCCCCCGTCCCGCGGCCTCCGCGCTCTCGCGCATCATCCGCTTGCGGTAGTTGGCGAAGTCGGCCTGGAGCCGTTGGAGATCGCCGAGGTAGTCCGGCTCCTCGACGACCTCCGGCTCGACGACCTCGGGCTCGACGACCTCGGGCTCGACCGCGTCGGGCTGGACCGCGGCCTCCGCAGCGTCCTTCGTGACCTCTTCGTCCGGCGTCACGCGCCGCTTGTCCTTCACCTGCACCTTGATCCGCCTCGGCTCGTCCACTAGCTGGCCTGGTCGTCCACGACCTCGGCGTCGACGACGTCGTCGTCACCACCCGGCGCAGCGGACCCGTTCGAGGACGTCGCTCCTTCGCTCTGAGCCCTCTGGTAGAGCGTCTCGGCGAACTTCTGCGAGGCCGAGATCACCGCGTCCGTCTTGCTGCGGATGGCGTCGACGTCGTCGCCCTTCAGAGCGTCCTTCAGCTCCGCCACCGCGTCTTCCACGGTCTTGCGGTCGGCCTCGTCGAGCTTGCCGCCGTGCTCCTTCAGCTGCTTCTCGGTCTGGTAGACGACGCTGTCGGCCTGGTTGCGGACCTCGGCGACCTCGCGGCGCTTCCGGTCCTCCTCCGCGTGGGCCTCCGCGTCCTTGACCATCTTCTCGATCTCGTCGCTCGAGAGCTTCGTCCCGCCGGTGATCGTCATCGACTGCTCGCGCCCGGTGCCGAGGTCCTTCGCCGACACGTTCACGATGCCGTTCGCGTCGATGTCGAACGTGACCTCGATCTGCGGCACGCCGCGCGGCGCCATCGGGATGTCCGTGAGCTGGAACCGGCCGAGCGACTTGTTGTGGTCGGACATGTCGGCCTCACCCTGGAGGACGTGGATGTCCACCGACGTCTGGCCGTCCGCCGCGGTGGTGAACGTCTCGGAGCGCTTCGTCGGGATCGTCGTGTTGCGCTCGATCAGCCGGGTGAACACGCCGCCGAGGGTCTCGACGCCGAGCGTCAGCGGCGTGACGTCGAGGAGGAGCACGTCCTTCACCTCGCCGCGCAGCACGCCGGCCTGGATCGCGGCGCCGACTGCGACGACCTCGTCCGGGTTGACGCCCTGGTGCGGGTCCTTGCCCCCGGTCAGCTCCTTCACGAGGTTGCGGACCATCGGCATGCGCGTCGAGCCGCCGACGAGCACGACGTGGTCGATCTTGTCCACGCCGATGCCGGCGTCCTTCATGACCTGGTGGAACGGGCCCTTGCACTTGTCGAGCAGGTCTTCGGTCATGCGCTCGAACTCGCTTCTCGACAAAGTGACGTCGAGGTGGAGGGGACCCTGCTCGGTCGCGGTGATGAACGGCAGGTTCACGTTCGTCGACTGCGTCGAGGAGAGCTCGATCTTGGCCTTCTCCGCGGCCTCCTTCAGACGCTGGAGCGCCATCTTGTCCTTCGACAGGTCGACGCCGTTCTGGTCCTTGAACGTCTTGACGAGGTGGTCGATGACGCGCTGGTCCCAGTCGTCGCCGCCGAGGCTCGTGTTCCCCGACGTCGCCTTCACGTCGACGACGCCGCCGCCGAGCTCGAGCAGCGACACGTCGAACGTCCCGCCGCCGAGGTCGAAGACGAGGATCGTCTGCTCCTCGTCGGTCTTGTCGAGGCCGTACGCGAGGCTCGCGGCCGTGGGCTCGGCGACCACGCGCAGCACCTCGAGGCCCGCGATCTGGCCGGCCTCCTTGGTGGCCTGACGCTGGGCGTCGCCGAAGTACGCCGGGACCGTGATGACGGCCTCGGTGACCTTGTCGCCGAGGTACTGCTCGGCGTCGGCCTTGAGCTTCATGAGGATGCGGGCCGAGATCTCCTGCGGGCTCCAGCCCTTGCCGTCGACGTCGACCTTGTGGTCGGTCCCCATCTCGCGCTTGATCGACCGGATCGTCCGGTCGGGGTTCGTGATCGCCTGGCGCTTCGCCACCTCGCCGACGAGGATCTCGCCGGACTTCGAGAAGGCGACGACGGACGGCGTGGTCCGGCCCCCCTCGGCGTTCGGGATGACGGTGGGCTCACCGCCCTCGAGTACGGCGACCACCGAGTTCGTGGTGCCGAGGTCGATTCCTACTGCCTTGGCCATGGTCGTTGCTCCTTCGTGGGATCTGGACGTGTGTGGGGGATGACTTGAGTCCTCCCGATGATGCCAAGTTGAGTGCTTCATTGTCAACTTCAGGAGGGCCGGGGACATTCCCGGCCAGAAGGAGACCGAGCATTTCCGGAGAACGTCGTGAGCAGGACGGGGATTTGGAGGTGGACGATGCGACGAGGCCTGACGTTCCTATTGCTGGCGGCGGTGATGGCGACGGCCGCTCCGGCAGCGACCGCGGCAAGGCCGAAGGGGGCCGGGAGCCGCACGTTCTACGTGGTCCCGGGGGCCGACGAGGATCAGTGCAGCCTGTCTTCCAGCCAGAAGCGCCTCGATCCCAACCATGGTTGCGGGACCCGCGACAACGCCGCGACCGGCATGGTGCTGGGGGCGGAACCCGCCTGGCTCCCCGCCGTCGACGGCCTGCCGCTACGCATCGACGTGACGCGGCCCATCCAGGGCGAGATCACCGTGAGCTCGAGATACCTGATCGGCTATTACGTCGTGACGGGCGCCGGGCAGGCCCAGCTCGAGGTGACGGTGGCCGGGACCGTGGGCGGGCAAGAGGTGACGGTCGGAACCGTCACGAGCGAGGCGTACCCCGTGACGCCCGACCGGGCCGAGTACCGGGTCGAGTTCCGGATCGAGCCCGACGCCGCCCTGGCCGGCGCGACGCTCACGGGTCTCCGGCTGGGCCTCGAGGTCGTGGGCCCGAACGTGAACCACAACCTCTACTACGCAGACGGCAAGTCGGCCGTGACGGTTCCTCTGGCGCGCTGACGCGTTCGCGCTGGGTGCGCGTGCCAGAATCGCTCCCATGGGCGGCGAGTTCGTAGAGGTCTACCGCGGGGGCGGCGGGCAGTTCCGCGCCGAGATGCTGCGCTCCCTTCTCTCCGGCAGCGGGATCGAGTCGGTCATCACCGGCGGCGCGACCGCGGGCTATCCCACCAACGTCGGGCCTTCGGGTGAGTTCGCGATCGTCGTGCGCGGCGAGGACGCGGACCGTGCGGCCGACCTCCTCCGGTCGTTCGACGAGGAGGGGGCCGGCGAGATCGAGGAGCTCGAGTGGATGGACGCGGGCGACGACGAGGAGCCCGGTTAGGCCGGTCCGGGCCACCGTAAAGAACTGAGTGCTCGCGAGGCTGCTCGCGGCGCATCCTCGACTCGGCGGGCAGACGAGGAGGCGGCAATGGCGCGACGACGGAGCTGGACCGCGGTGGGCGTGGGTGCGCTGATGCTCGTCGCCCCGGTGGCGCACGGGCAGACCGACGAGGAGAAGTGCTTCGGCCTCGACGTCACGATCGGCGGGTCCGAGGGTCCCGACACCCTGGTCGGAACGCC
>DASQEJ010000187.1:0-7905 GCA_035633715.1 Actinomycetota bacterium
CGGGAACCTCGCGATCACGGAGGACCCGGGTGGCGAGCCCTCGAGCGGGAAGAAGGCGGGCGACGACGTGTGGATGGCGGCGCCGCCGCAGGGACCCGGCAACGCGGACGCTCCCGGCCAGCAGGGACGGGCGCGGGAGGAGGCGCGGAGCGTGCAGCGGTTCGCCTCGCTGACGGATTGCGAGGCGGAGCCGTCGGGCGTGTACTTCCTCATGGAAGGAACACAGCAGTACGTCGAGCAGTGGGATCCGGAGCTCGCCCGCTACGTCCACGACGAGACGTTGTTCGTGCACCGAATGCACTCGGGCCAGTTCGGCCCGGAGGACCAGCTCGTCGCGATCACGCCGGACGACGCGAAGGACGAGACCCGCAACTGACGTCACCTTCGTTCGCACGCGAAGCCAGGGACGAGAAGGGGGCCGGGAAACCGGCCTCCTTGTCGTTTACGGTGCCGTCATGGCCGACGAGGAAAAGCCCGTTCGCACCATCGGCATCGTGGGGGCCGGGTCGATAGGCACGGGCCTCTGCGTGGACCTGTTGCTGCACGGTCTCCGCGTCGTCCTCGTCGACGTCTCCGAGGAGCAGCTCGAACGTGCGCGGGCCTCGATCCCCGAGACCGTGAGGCTCGCGCCGATGCTCCGCCGCGGGCTGCCGAAGATGAGCCCCGAAGACGTCCTCGCCGCCATCGACTTCACGTCGGACCTCGCCGCGGTCGCGGACTGCGAGTTCGTGGTCGAGAACGTCACGGAGGAGTGGGAGACGAAGCGCGCCGTCTACCGGGAGCTCGACGAGGTCGCCGCTCCCGGCGCGCGGTTCGGCGTCAACACCTCGAGCATCCCGATCGGCAAGCTCGCCGCCGAGACGGGCAGGGCGGACCGGATCGTCGGGACCCACTTCATGAACCCGCCGTACCTCAAGGACGCGGTCGAGGTCGTGCGTGCGGCCGGCACGTCGCACGAGACGCTGGACTACGTGCGCGAGCTGTTCGGCGTGCTCGGCAAGGAAGCGATCGTCGTCGACGACCACCCGGGGTTCGTGAGCAATCGGATCTCGCATCTCTTCTTCAACGAGGCCGCGCGCGTGGTCGAGGAGCAGGGGGTCAACCCCGCCACCGTCGATCGCTTGTTCAAGAAGTGCTTCGGGCACCCGATGGGCCCCCTCGAGACCGCGGACCTCATCGGGCTCGACACGGTCGCGCTGACGCTCGACAGCCTCCACGCCAGCTACGGCGACGCGAAGTTCGCCTGCGCGGGAATCCTGCGCGAGATGATCGCGTCCGGCCGGCTCGGGCGGAAGTCGGGCGAGGGCTTCTACAAGTACGCGTAAGTCACCGAGGAGCTATTCCGCCGCACTTCGATAGCATCGGGCTCGATGCAGCGGCGACCTCGTGCGACCTGGCTGTGGCTCGTGCTCCTCGCCCTGGGCGGGTTGCTCTCCGGCCACGTCGTCTCCTACTTCGTGGTCGCTCCCGACGCGCACGAGCGGGCCGACCTGCTGGCCTCTACCGGCCACTCCGGACACGGCGGCTTCGCGACGATCGCGCTAGCGGCCGTCTTCGCCGCGGTCATCGGGATCTTCATGGAGCGGATGCGGGCGCGCTGGGACCGCCGCGGGAGCGACGTGGCCCGAGCCCGCGTAGCCGCGCTCCTCTGGGGCGTCCAGACGTCCGGGTTCGTCGTGCTCGAGGCGTGGGAGCGGGGGCACGGCGTGGCCGGCGTGGCCGAGCTGCTCCACGAGCCGGCCTTCTTGATCGGACTCGTCGCGCAGCTGGTCGTCGCGCTGGTCGCCGTCGCGATCGTGCTCTTGATCGGCGCGACCGTCGACGCTCTGCTCCGTCTGTTCCGGGGCCTCGCGACCGAGGGCGAGGCTCCTCAGTTCCCGGCGGCCTCGACGCCGCGGCCTCGCGCGTCCGTCGCCCGGGAAGCGTGGAACCTGCGCGGCCCTCCGTCTCCGGCTCGTACCCCGAGCTGACGTGCCCGCGGCCGTAGCGCCGCGGTCCCCCGAGACAGGAGCAGACACATATGAGAAGAGTCCTAGCAGGCGCGCTCGCCGGCGCCCTCGTCGCAGTGTTCGCGCCGGCTGCGGCGGCGCACGTGACCGTCCAGCCGTCGGAGGCGATCGCCGGATCGTTCTCGCGGTTCGTCGTGCGCGTCCCGAACGAGCGGCCGGACGCCGACACCACGAAGGTCGTCGTGAAGATGCCGCCGCTCGCGTTCGTGAGCTTCGAGCCGAAGGACGGGTGGAAGCGCAAGACGAAGACCGTCACGCTCGACGAGCCGATCGAGGCGTTCGGGCAGGAGATCACCGAGACGACCGGACGCGTCACGTGGTCCGGCGGGCGCATCGGGCCCGGCGAGTTCGTCGAGTTCGGTTTCTCCGCGAAGATGCCCGACGGCGAGGAGTCGCTCGAGTTCAAGGCGATCCAGACCTACACCGGCGGCGAGGTCGTGCGTTGGACCGGCGCCGCGGATTCGGAGACGCCGGCCGCGTCGCTCACCACCTACGACCTCGGGCTCGAAGAGGGGCAGGGTGAGCTGGCCGCGCTGGCGGAGCTCAGAGGCGGAGATGCCCCTGCGGAAGGCGACGGCGCCGCGGGCGGCGACGACGAGGGCAGCAACAGCACCGCGACGATCCTCAGCGGTCTCGCCCTGGTCTTCTCGCTGATCGCTTTGACGCTCGCGTTGAGGCGCGGGCGAACGGCGGCGACGACGTGAACAAGGGGCTGCTCGTAGTGGCAGCCGTGGCAGCCGTCTTCGCATGCGCGAGCCCTGCGCTCGCGCATGCGGAGCGGTCCGCCTCGTCGCCGAAGGAGGGGTCGAGGGTCGCGTCACCCCCGACCACGCTCGCGATCACGTTCACGGAGCCCCCGACGGGTGAAGCGGTCGTCGAGGTGCTCGACGGATGCGGCAACGACGTCGTCGCCGACCTGGAGATCCAGAACCTCGAGATCACCGCTTCCCTGTCCGAGGGGCAGCCGGGCGACTGGACGGTGCGGACGAACGTGATCTCGGGGATCGACGGCCACAACACGCGCGACCGCTGGGGCTTCGAAGTGCGGGGCAAGGCCGACTGCTCCGCCGCCGCGACCGCCGCGCCCGCTGCCGCGCCGGACGACGACGAAGAAGACGACGGTGGCGGCAGCGCGTTCCCGTTGGTCGCTATCGGCGCGGCGACCGCCGTCCTGATCGCGCTGGCGCTCGTCCTGCGGGGCCGCTCCGGCTGACCTAGCCTGGGCGCGTGAGGCGCTACTGGGCGGCGGCGGGGTTCACGATCGCGGTGTTCGCGGTCGTCTTCGTGGCCGTCGAGGCGGCGGGGTTCGACGTCCTCACGAACCCCCGTGCGGCCATGGCGCCGGGCGGTTGGGGCGCGGGCGCGATCGGCGTCGCGCTGCTCGCCGCCGACGCCTTGCTGCCGGTGCCGTCGAGCATCGTCATGGTGCTCCACGGCGCGCTCTACGGAGCGGTCGCCGGCGCGTCGTTGAGCTTCGTAGGCAGGCTGGGGGCCGCCGCGGTCGGCTTCGCGATCGGCCGGCGCGGCGGCCCGTTGCTCGAGCGTTACACGGGCTCGGCCGAGCGCGCCCGCGCGGACGCCCTGTTGCGCCGGTGGGGCGCGGTGGGACTCGTGTTGTCGCGGCCGGTGCCGCTCGTCGCAGAGACCGTGATGGTGCTCGCCGGCGCGTCGTCGATGTCGTGGACGGTCGCGCTCGCGGCGGCGGCCGCGGGCTCGGTGCCGGAGGTGGTCGTCTACGCGCTGGCCGGCTCGGCCGCGGCGGGGTTCGGGAGCACCTCCGCCGTGTTCCTGTCTTTCGTGGCGGCGATAGGTCTCGTCTGGGCCGTGGTGGAACGCCGGCGGTCGGCGCCCGTCTAGCGGCGCGCCGGCGCGAACGGGATCGAGAGGTCTCCGCGCATGTAGCCGGTGAGGAGGTCGCCGTCCCAGCCCCCGAACCAGAAGCGCACGTGCCACGGCTGGTCGGTCGCGGCGGCGCCTCCGAGGTCGCCCTCGGCCGTCTGCGGCCCGTTGACGTCGAACTCCCACGCTAGACGGAAGCCGAGCTTGTTGATCATGCGGTCGCCCCAGAACTCGAGCTGGTACAGGCGGGACTCCGCCTCCTGCACCGCGAGCTCGGCCTCCTCGCCGCCGATCGCGCGCTGCCGCTCGATCTCGTCCTGCAGGAAGGACCGCCGTCCCCGGAAGTACGCGTAGCCGTCGAAGACCGAAAGCGCCTGCATCACCTCGAGGGAGCTGGGGTCGAACGACACCGGCAGGCGGCGGTCGTAGATCGCCGGGTTGGCTATCCGCCACAACGGCCGCGTGGGATCCGAGGGGTCGACGTGGTCGATCGCGCGGATCCTCACCCCGCCCGGCCCTTCGATCTGCAGCTCGAAGGGATCGATCACGAACGCCATCGTGTCGTCGGAGCCGATGACGTTGTTGCGGCTGACGAACACCGCGCCGTCGAAGCCCTCCTCTCGACCCTGCAGCGAGACGTGCGCGCCGAGGAGGTTCGGAGCGCCCTCCCACGGCTTGCCGTCGAAGGTCACCGCCGTCACGTCGACGCCTATCCGGATGCCGAGCTCGTCCGCGGGGGCGCGCGTGTTGCGTTCGACGTAGGCGTCGGGCTGCAGCCGGATGACCTGGTCGAGCGGGTCCTCGTGCGGCAGCGCCATCGTGTAGCCGCTGCGGCCGCGCGTCTCGTTCGTCGGGTCGGGATCGACCGCGAGGCGGCACATGAAGTGGCCCTCGAAGTGTGCGGTGAGGTATTTCGCCGGCGCGGTCATCGCCTAGGTCACCACGAACTTCGGGTAGGCGCCGGCCTGGTAGATGTGGCGCAGGTTGGCCTCGATCCGATAGCTGCTCTGGTACGCGTACTCGAGCGACCCCCGGATCCAAGCGGGCTCGGCGGGCGCCTTTTCGGCGAGGTCGTGGATCCCCTCGGTGAGCTTCTGCCAGCGGCGCAGCAGGAACGTGATGTTCCCGAGCTTTTCGTTGCGCGGGTTCTTCAAGAGCTCGCGGTCGTCGCGGCCGATGTGGTAGTTGGACCCCGTGGCTCGGCCGGCGTCGTCGATCGGGAGCCTCACCAGCACCTCGTTCAGCGCTCGGACGACCATCGTCATCGCCGGCGCGAACGACATCTGGCTCAACGCCGTCGCGAGGTGTGGGTAGACGTCGCGCGACGCGGGCACCGCGCGGTCGTAGAGGCTGGCGAGCATCAACAGCAAGACGACGTACGACTCGTTCGCGACGTCGAAGACCGCACGCGTGAAGTCGTTGGCGATGTCGTCACGGTCCGGGTTGGAAATCACCGGATAGGCCGGGTCGAACGTCCGTCCGGCCTTCTCCGCGCGCTCCTCCAGCTCGACGAGCTCCGCGTGGATCTCCATGAAGCGGCGGAAGTGGCTGTCGAGGTTCCAGGGGTCGCCGAGGCCTTCGCCCTGCTTGAGGATCAGGTCGACGGCGGCGACCGCGGATGCGCGGTCGGTGACGGGGAAGACGAAGACGTTGTACTCGACGGGCACCTCCACCTCGGCGGGGTCGGGCACGAAGATGTCCGGGAGCGTCTGGAACGCGACCTTGATCGCGTCGTACAGCTCCTGGACGTTGCCGGCCGCGACCTCCTGCTTGGCACCCTTCCTCGGCTTCAGCGCCGTCTCCATGAGCGGGGCGTCCGCGGGGCCGGTCGAGTCGCCGCACGTGAAGCACCACTTCGGGTCGACGTGGGGAGGAAGGTCCTTGTACGGGGGGCTCTCACCGCACACGAAGCGCTCGACGGTCCTGCGGTCGAAGCGGTCGAAGTCGTAGTGCAGCGAGATGGGCTGGGGGTCGTTCGGCGCGGCCTCGAGCGCCAGGGTCGCGCTCGTGAAGTAGGGCGACTGGAGGCCGCGCTTGCCGATGTTCTGGCGCACGAAACGCGGGGGCTCGCCGATCGCCGTCAACATCTCGCTGACGAACGAGAGGTGCTCCATCTCCTGGCGGGCGATCATGAACAGCGTCGACGACCAGCGCCGGACGTGCTCGTACTCGGGGGGCGTGCAGGTGTCGTCGGGGTCGCGCTTCAAGGAGAACCCGGCGTAGAGGTACTGCACCATGAGCTGGTGCTCGATGTCGGCGGCGTCCCACAACGCCGCGACGAGGCCCTTCTTGTCGGTGATCGGTTTCACTCTTCCGCCCCCCTCCCCGTTGAGCGTGGACATTAACAGCGGGCGAAGTGGCGGGCCTGGGCGCCGGGTGGCATCATCCGGCCGGCGATTGGGGCCATCGGGAGAAAAGGGGCGAACGGATGAAGCGGATGAAGCTGATGGTGGTGGCGGGTCTCGCGGCTTCGACGGTTGCGATGACGGCGGCCCCCGCACAGGCGCAGACTCAGGCGAGGTGTCTGCCGGAGTACGCGGTGGTGTGCCAGGCGATCGTGCTCGTCTGCAAGGTGACCGGTAACCCCTGCGCCGCCTAGGCACCTCCACGCTTTCCGGTTTCCGCCGCGGCCGTTCGCGGTAGATCAGCGGCGTGACCGAGAGCAAGCAGGACCGGGAGCTCATCGAGCTCCTCAACGAGCTGCGCGTCGCGCTTCCGGGCGTGCAGGTCCTCTTCGCGTTCCTGCTCGTCGTTCCGTTCAGCCAGGGGTTCGTAGACGTGACGTCGGGGCAGAAGGGCGTCTACTTCGCGACCTTCCTGTTCACGACGGTCGCGACCGTGTTGTTGATCGCGCCGACGACGTACCACCGGATCCGCTGGCGCCAGCACGACAAGGAGCAGATGCTCGCGACCGCGAACAAGTTGGTGATCGTGGGGATGGCGTTCCTCGCCGTCGCGATGTGCTGCGTCGTCTACTTCATCACGAGCTTCCTGTACTCGGAGCCCGCCGCGCTCGTGACGGCGATCGCCGCCGCCGCGTTCGCGTTCTTCTGGTTCGGGCTGCCGCTGTACCGGCAGATGAAGGACCGGTGAACCCTCAGCCCAGGTAGTAGCCCTCGAGCGTCGCGGGCGACGCATCGGTCAACGCCGGGATCACCGGGGAGGAGCACACCGGGCAGGAGCCGGTCTCGTTCTCCTCCATGAAGACGGTTCGCTCGCAGCCCACGCAGATAGCCTTGGTCGCCATTACCCCCTCCTGGGAATGCCACTAGGAAGGCTGCGTCTCAACCCGTTCGGGCATTGTGCCCCTTTCCGCCTGTCGTTGTCGAGTCCGAATCGTGCCGCCGAGGCATACTTGAGGTCGGTTTGTTCGGGGGAGACGGGGGGCCCGATGGGCGGATCCAGCGGAGGCTCGAAGTCGTGGGGAGTCGTGGTCGCGGCTGCGCTGATCGTCGCGGCCTCGCCACCGGCGGCGACGGCCCCCGAACCGGCCGCGTCCGCGGCGTCCGTGCGTTTTCCGATCCCACTCCCGGCGCCGGTCGAGGCGCTGGCGGCCCGTGAGAGGGCGAGCGGGTCGAACCTGATGTTCGCCCAGATCGTCGCGGCCCCGCACAAGGGCTACCACTGGTCGGCCGTCGCCTACAAGGCGCGGCCGTCGGCGGGGACGTTCCTCGCGCTGACGTTCGCACGCACCAGGGCCCAGGGGACGCAGACGCAGTCGAGCGTGTTCTCGTGGGACCTTCCTCGCGGGGCATTGCGGATGGCCTCGGATCTACGACCGGCGTCGCTCGCGACGGGCAAGGCGATGGGGAGCAACGGGTCGATCTCGATGAAGCTGTCGAAGCGAGGCCGCTACGCCCGCGTCCCTGCGGGCGACGGCTGCACCGGCACGATCTCGGTCCGGATCGCACGCTTCGCCGGACGCTTCCGCTTCCACGCTCGCGACGAGTACTTCAAGAGGATCTCGTTCCGGGAGGCGCAGGTCTTCTTGTACCGGGAGCACGACTACAGCTGCCCCGGCGAGCCCCCTCCGCCGCCGGGGTGTCCGCGGTTCCTG
>DASQEJ010000188.1:0-5126 GCA_035633715.1 Actinomycetota bacterium
TTCCTCGGTGGGCTCCGCGAGCAGCAGCGCGACGCCCGAGCCGAGGAAGAACAGGCCGGACACCTTCTGGAGGTAGACGTCGCGTTTGCGGCCGAAGATCCATTCGAACGAGCGCAGCCACACGATCGGCCAGGCGCCGCCTACGACGTTGAAGAGCCCCTGCGCCCGCGCGAGCCGGGCCTGGGCCTCGATCTGCTTCTTCCGCCGGCGTGACATGTAGCGTCAGCGTAGCGGCGGGGGCGGACTACGAGAGGGCGGCGGAAGACCTGGTGCGACGGGCGGGGTACTTGCTGGCCGCGATCGTGCTGCTCGGCTGCGCGGGGTCGGCGTGGACGTTGCTCGCGCGAGAGCGCGGCGGCCCCCGGCACCGCGACGTCACGCTCGCGGGAGACGTCCCGGCGACGTTCTACCTGCCCGACGCGGGCGAGCCGCCTCCGGCGGTCGTCGTGGGACACGGGTACTCGGGTGACCGCGTGACGATGAGCTCGCTGTCGCGGAGCCTGGCCGAGGCCGGGTACGCGGTGCTCGCCATCGACTTCGCCGGCCACGGCGCCAGCCCCAGATCGTCTGCGGCCGTCGACGGGGCCGACGAGCTCGCCGCGGGGCTCGACTGGCTCGAGGATTCCGCCGAGGTGGATCCGGATCGTCTCGCGGTCCTCGGGCACTCGATGGGCGCGTACGCGGTGCTCGAGCTCGTGGCGGGCGACCCACGGCCCTCGGCGACCGTCGTGTTCGGCAGCAGCAGGTCGACGCCGTTCGGCGGGCGAGAGCCGCCGAACCTCCTGGTCCTCGCCGGGGAGAACGACTCGTCGTCGGTCCACTCCGGTAGCCGCGCTCTGGCCGAGCGCGTGGACGGCGCCCGCGTGGCCGAGATCGAGGGCGCCAACCACGTCTCGATCCTGTGGTTCGACGACACGGTGGCGGAGACCGTGGCCTGGCTCGACGCCGTCTTCGGTATTCAGCGCGAGACGCCGGCCGAGCTCGTCGACGATCGCCTCGGCGTCGCGCTCCTGTACTTCCTCTTCCTACCGGTCGCGTTCGCGGCCCTCGGCGCGCTCGCGGGCAAGCTCGGCCCCCGCCGTTCCGCAGGAGCGCCGGCGACGCTGCGAACGTTCGCGCTCCTCGCGGCCGCCCTCGTCGTCGCGGCCCCGGTCGTAGCGATCGTCGAGCCCGCCGGGTTCTTCGGCGCGGGATTCGGCGACGTGGTCGTCTACCTCGCGATAGCGGGGGCGCTCATCTGTCTCCCGCAACTCCGCGGCACTCGGTCCGTACCGCCGACCGCGACGCTGACGCGACTCGCAGCCGCCGGCCTCGGCTGCGCCGTCGCGATGTTCGTCCTCCTGTCGCCTCTCGGCGCCGTGCTGCACCGGCTCGTCCCGACGTTGCAACGTGCTCTGCTCGCCGGCCTGATGACGCCGTTGCTCGGGCTCTTCTTCGTGCAGCTTCAAGCGAGCGTGAGGCGCGGCTCCCTCGTGCGCTCGACGAGCGCTAGCGCCGCGGCCCACTTCGTCGTGCTGCTCGGGCTGACCGCGGGAGTGGTGCTCGGGGTCTTCCCGGGCGTGGTCGGGCTCGCGCTCCCGCTCCTCGCCGGCGTGTTCGGCCTCGTCGAGGTCTTCGGAATCACCGCGTACGCGGCGGGGCGCAACGGCGTGCTCGTCGGCGTGGTGGAGTCATTTTGGGTGGCGGGCCTCGCCGCCGCGGTCATGCCGCTTCCCTAGGCACCCACGACGAGGTCGAAGCCGTCCGCGACCCACGCCTCGAGCCCGCCTTCGAGGTTGTGTGCGTCGACGCCCTGCTGCCGCAGGAAGTTCGCGACGAGCGCGCTTCGCTGCCCGAGGTGGCACACGACGACCACCCGGCCCTCGCGCGGGACCTCCTCCCAACGACCTTCCATCTCGCCCATCGGGATGTGGAGCGAACCCTCGACGTGACCCGCGTCCCACTCGAACGGCTCGCGCACGTCGAGGAACGTCGCGTCTCCGAGGAGCGAGTGGGCCTCGGACGCGTTCACGGCTTCAAAAGGATCTTGATCGCGTCGTCCTCTTTCTTCTGGAAGATCTCGTAGCCGTAGGGCGCGTCCTCGAGCGGCATCGTGTGCGAGTGGAAACCCTCGAGGCCGAGCGGGTCGTCGTCGTCCAGCACGAGCGGGAGGATCTCGTCGACCCAGCGCTTGACGTTCGCCTGGCCCATCCGCAGCTGGATCTGCTTGTCGAACATCGTGAGCATCGGCAGCGGGTCCGACTGGCCCCCGTACACGCCGGACAGCGAGATCGTCCCGCCGCGGCGCACTATGTCGATCGCGCTGTAGAGCGCGCTCAGCCGGTCGACGCCGACGTGCTCCATCATCTTCTGGCCGACCTTGTCGGGCATGACGGCCGTCATCAGCTGCGCGGCCTGCGCGGCGACCGAGCCGGGCGACCCGTGCGCCTCCATGCCGACCGCGTCGATCACCGAGTCCGGCCCGCGTCCTCCGGTCATGTCCTGGATCGCCCCGGTGAGGCCGTCGCCGAGCTCGTCGAAGTCGAGCACCTCGAAGCCGAGCGCGCGCACCCGCTCCAGACGCTCGGGGACCATGTCGACGCCGATCACCTGGCCCGCGCCCTGCTGCCGCGCGACGCGGCACGCCATGTCGCCGATCGGGCCGAGCCCGAGGACGACGACGCTCCCGCCCTTGGGCACGTCGGCGTAGGCGACGGCCTGCCACGCGGTGGGAAGGACGTCGGAGAGGTAGACGAGGCGCTCGTCGGGCGGGCCCTCGGGGACCTTGATCGGAAGGAAGTTCCCGAACGGCACGCGCAGGAGCTCCGCCTGGCCGCCGGGGACGTGCCCGTACATCTTCGTGTAGCCGAACAGCGCCGCGCCCATGCCGTACTCGCGCACCTGCGTCGTCTCGCACTGGCTGTGGAGCCCCTGGCCGCACATGAAGCAGCTGCCGCAGCACACGTTGAAGGGAACGACCACGCGGTCGCCGGGCTTCACGGCCTTCACGTCGGGCCCGACGTCCTCGACGATCCCCATGGGCTCGTGCCCGAGGATGTCGCCCGAGTCGAGGTACGGGTTCAGCATCTCGTAGAGGTGGAGGTCGGACCCGCAGATCGCGGTGGTCGTGATCCTGACGATCACGTCGTCCGGCTTCTGGATCACGGGATCGGGATGCTCGTCCACCCTCACATCGCGCTGCCCGTGCCAAGTAACTGCCTTCATGAAAGGGGCCCCCTCGAATCGTGTGTTCGGCTCGAAGGTGCCCTACCCGTTCGGGGGCCGCGCGATGCGCCGATCTCACTTTGCGTAGCCTGGCTTCGATGGCGACGTGGACGACGGTCAAGCGGCTCGGCAAGAAGCTTCCCGAGGTCGAGGAGTCGACGTGGTTCAACACCCCGTCGCTGAAGGTGCGCAAGCGGTCGTTCGTCCGTCTGCGCGAGGAGGGCGTGATCGTGGTCCTCGTGGACCTCGACGAGAAGGAGGCGTTGCTGCGAGCCGAGCCGGACGTCTTCTTCACGACCCCGCACTACGACGGGTATCCGGCGATGCTCGTGCGCCTGCCGGCGATCTCCGACGACGAGCTGCGCGAGATCCTGATCGAGTCCTGGCGTCGCGTCGCGCCGAAGCGGCTCGTGAAACAGCTCGACGAAGGATCGAGCTAGAGGGCTAGACCGTGTCGGGTGCGCAGCGGTCGGGCCGCGGCCCCCGCTTCGGGTCCGGATGCCCGCCGAAGCCCACGACGATCTTGCACGGGTCCCACGGGTGCTTGCCGCGGCCGGCCTCGATCAGCTCGACGTCGGTGCCCGTCACCTGGAAGTACGTGTAGCCCATGTTGTCCCGGTCGTTCGACTCGAGGATCCCGTCCACGGGGTCGGCCCACATGCGGACGACGTAGTACCCGTCGCCGTTCACGCCGAAGTCGACGTAGTTGCCGGGCCGGTCCCACTCGTAGATGTCGGCCCAGCCCGGGAGCAGGCCGAAGCCCATGTCACCCGTCCACGTCGGATAGAAGCGCCGCCACTCGCGCAACAGCTCGTTGCGGTGCGCGAAGCCCTTGTTGTGCCTCGGCCCCGCGGATTCGAGCGTCCCCTTCTCCCGGTCGGTCACCGCGAACAGCTCGACTGCGACGGCGTCCGCGTGGTGGTAGTGGGCGTGGGACTCGTGCCAGACGGCCGTGCCCGCGTCGCGGTCGAAGGACGTCCCGTTGGCGCGGTGCACCGTCTGGTACAGCGGATGCGGCTGGGTCTGGGGGCCGGTGTGCCACAAGTGCATCGGACCGCGGCCCGTGTTGCGGATGCCGAACGCGAAGCGAAGGCACCGGACGGCGCCGTCCTGCGCGCGTTCCTCGGGATGACACGAGTCGCCGCCTTCGACGCCCTGCGGCGGGTCGCCCTGGGAGCCGTTCGTCACCGGCATCATGAACGTCGCCTCGTGCGGCGGCAGCACCTGCAGGTTGGGGAGCACGCGTCCCTTCTTCGTCCCCAGCGATGGGGGACGCGCCTCGAGCTTCGCGCGCATGCGGAACGAAGAGTCGCTCACGTCGTCCGCGTGGACTTCGACGCGCCAGGTGCCCGGGTCGGGGCTCTCGTGGAGTGACTCGCCCGAGTAGAGGCCCGTGCCGAGGTTGACCGTTCCGCGCGAAACCCCCGACGGGTCGAACACCTGGAACGAGAACGCGTCGCCGACCTCGGCGTGGTCGAGCCCGATCCTGAGCCGGTACGCGTTGCCGCGCACCTCGATCTCGTACTCGAAGCAGGAGCTCTCGTCGCAGCCCTCGCTCGCGGTCGCGCTGTCGATGTGCGGTCCGTTCCAGAGCCGCGCGTCGCCGGGCCGGAGCTGGATCGCCGGCGCGCCTCCCGCGGGCGCGGCCGCGAGCGCAGCCGCCGCGAGGGCTCCGATCAGCAACAGGGTCATCCGTCTCATCCCTTTCCATCTTGCCGCATCGCCCGCCGCCTTACCGAGGCGTGCCCGAAGTTTCACCGCCGCCCCCCGGGGTAGTCGCCCACCGTCTGAACCAGCAACCCGAGGAGGCACCCAATGGGTAAACGAGGCGGCGGCGGCGGCCGTGGCGGCGGCGGAGGCGGAGGCCGCGGTGGTGGCGGCGGTGGCCGTGGAGGCGGCGGAGGCGGTCGCGGCGGAGGCGG
>DASQEJ010000189.1:0-2409 GCA_035633715.1 Actinomycetota bacterium
GGGCCGGCCCGCCGTTCCCGGTCACCATCGATGCACCCTCTCCGGACGGAACCGGTCCGCCACGCGGCGGACGAGCGGGAACACGAACGGGGTGAGCAGCGTGTTGTAGAGCACGACGAGCCCGGCGACGCGCGCCGTGTAGCCGAGGCCGACCCACGGCTCGCCGAGGATGATCGCGAGCGCGGCGTAGCCGAACTCCGCGACGGCCGACGCGAGGGCGACGGCCAGCACCGGCGTCCACACCGAGTCGGCAGGCGCGTACTGCCTGAGGATCCCGACCCCGTAGCCGACGAGCGTGTAGACGAGCGCGGTCAACCCGATCACCGCGGGGAACGGCAGGAGGTCCTGGAGGAGGCCTGCGGAGAACCCGGCGACGATGCCGACGCGCTCGCCGTCGAGGTACGCGAAGCACACGACCGCCACGAGCACGAGCTGCGGGATCACGCCGAGAACGGTCGCCTGGGCGAGGAGGGTCGACTGGAGGGCCAGGGCGAGGACCAGGAACGCCCCCACGGCGAGGATGCGGGGCACCCCGATCTCGCCGAGGATCGTCGGCCTACGCGACGCTGTCACCGACATTTCACGACCCCTCGTTCTGCGTCAGGCGGGGCCCGCTCTCGACGAGGACCTGTACGTAGTCGAGCGTCGTGAAGTCGACGTACGGCTCGACCTCGATCTCCTTCGCGGCCTGCCGGTCGTCGCCGCCGACGTCGACGATGAAACCGATCGGTATGCCCGCGGGGAAGATCCCGCCGTCGTAGCCCGACGTCACGACGCGGTCGCCTTCCTCCGCGTCGGCGTTGACGCTCACGTACTCGAACGTCAACGGCTCGCCCGCGCCCTTGCCGTGGACGAGGCCGGAGTCGCGGCCCCCGTCGATGCGCGCGCTAGCGGCTCCCCTCGCGTCGACCAGATAGAGGATCGTCGCCTGGTGCGAGGTGACGGAGTAGACCTTGCCGACGAGCCCCTCCGGCGCGATCACGGCCATGTCGGGCCGGATGCCGTCCGAGCGTCCCTTGTCGATGATCGCCGCCCACGTCAGGTTCTTCGGCCCCCGCGCGATCACACGCGCGGTCACGCGCTCGCTGACGACCCACGAGTCCTCGAGGTCCAGCATCTGGGTGAGGCGCCTGTTCTCGGCCACCAGCGACTGGGCCTCGCGGACGTCGGCCTCCGCCTGCTCCAGCTCCTGCTCGAGCTCCGAGTTCTTGCTGCGGAGGCTGCCGAGCTCACCGATGGACGAGAAGAAGTTCCCCACCGGGCGGAAGATCGTCGTGAACCCGCGCTGAACGGGGGCCACGAGGGTGACCGAGAAATCCTTCGCCCGCTGAAGCGGGCCGCCCGGGCCGAGCCGGTAATCGAGCGTGATCACCAGGATCGCCAGAGCCAAGAAGACGAGCAGCAGCAAACGCCCTCGTCCGTTTCGGCGATACATCCGTTGTCAAAACCTCTTCGCCAGCGCGAAAGACCTGGGGGCAGCGTGTGTTCCCGATGCCGGCCGCGATTGATGGCCAGGGCCGCCCTACGTAGGGGCCATGGTAGCCCCGATGGGTCATTTCGCCCCAAGTAGCCTCTGACCTGCCCTAACGGAAGGCCCGGTCGCGAAAAACGCGGGGGCGGAGACTAGTGGCGGGTCGAGGAGATCAGGACCCTCTTCAGGGCCTCGAACTCCTCCAGGCACTTCCCGGAGCCGATCGCCACCGCGAAGAGCGGGTCCTCCGCGACGTGGATCGGCATCCCGGTCTCGTGCTTCAGCCGCTCGTCCAGGCCCTTCAGCAGAGAGCCGCCGCCGGCGAGAACGATCCCCTTGTCCATGATGTCGGAGGCGAGCTCCGGCGGGGTCTTGTCGAGCGTGTTCTTCACCGCGTCGACGATCGCGTTCACCGGCTCTTCGATCGCGCGGCGGATCTCCTCGGCCGAGACGACGATGGTCTTCGGGAGCCCAGTGACGAGGTCGCGTCCGCGGATCTCGGCCTGCTGCTCCTCGGGCATCGGGAACGCGGAGGCGATCGCCATCTTGATCTCCTCGGCGGTCCGCTCGCCGAGCATCAGCGAGTACTCCTTCTTGATGTAGTTGATGATCGACTCGTCGAGCTCGTCGCCGCCGATGCGGATCGATTGGCTCGTGACGATGCCGCCGAGGGATACGACGGCGACCTCGGTCGTGCCGCCGCCGATGTCGACGACCATGTTGCCGGTCGGCTCGTGGACGGGAAGACCCGCGCCTATGGCAGCGGCCATCGGCTCTTCGATGATGTACGCGCTGCGCGCGCCGGCCGAGATCGTCGCTTCTTCGACCGCGCGCTGCTCGACGCCGGTGATGCCCGACGGGACGCAGACGACCACGCGCGGCTTAGCGAGGAACGAGCGGCGGTGCACCTTCTGGATGAAGTAGCGGAGCATCTTCTC
>DASQEJ010000190.1:0-1900 GCA_035633715.1 Actinomycetota bacterium
CCGGCGTCCCCGAGTCGCCGATGATCGTCGGCGTCCCGTTGACGTCGATCGCGTCGCCCAGGTCGATCGCAGCGGTCGGTGCGACGTTGTCGACGGTCAGCGTGAACGAGTCCGTCCCGGTCCCACCGTCGTCGTCCGTGACGCTCGTCGCGACGTCGAACGTCCCGTCGTCGCCGTACTGGAACGAGCCTGCGGAGGTGCCGCGGTCCTCGGGCGGACCGTCGGCGGTGACCGCCGTCGTGCCGGTCGAGGTATCGCCCCCGGGCGTGCCCCAGTCGATCCTCGACTCGTACGTGTCGGCCCAGCCGGGATCGCTGAAGCTGGAGCCCGCGGCGACGGAGTCGCCTTCGGAGATCGTCGTGACCTGCGCCGGGTCGACTGCGACAGAGGGTGCGACGTTGTCCACGACGAGCGGGAACGAGACGTCCGTGCTCTCGCCCTTGGCGTCGGTCGCGGTGATCGTGACGTTCTGTCCCTGCGACGGGCCGTCGTTCGTCCCGTACGTCCACGACCACGTGCCGCCGCCGGTGTCGGTGACGGGGCCGACCGAGGAGGCGAGCGTCACCGCGTCGCCCTCGGGGTCGGAGAAGGTGCCGCCGTTCGAGGCGGTCTGACCCTCGGCGACCGTGACCGCTGCGTCCACCGCGGCGATCACCGGCTGGGCGTTCAGCTCGTGGAGCCCGGCCAGCAGGTCGATGCGAGGCGTCGTGACGTTGCTCCCGCCGCTCGCGTAGGTGATGTCCACGCCCGTGTCCTGGAGGACCGTGAGGATCTCGGCCACGGTCTCGTCGGGATAGGCGCTGCGGAGGACCGCCCATGCCCCCGCGACGTGCGGAGCCGCCATCGAGGTGCCCTGGAAGTTCGAGTAGCCGTCGTCCGGCGTCGAGGAGTCGATCGCGGATCCGGGCGCGAAGACGTCGACGAGGGCTCCGCGGTTGCTGAAGCCGGAGATCGCGTCGGTGTCGGTCGTCGAGCCCACCGTGACGGCCGACGAGATGCAGCCGGGCGTCCCGACGCCGGCCGGGTGGCCGTCGTTGCCCGCCGAGATCACCGTCGCGACGTTCTGCGCGAGGAGGAGGTCGATCACGGACTTACGGGAGTCGCCGTCACACGCCGACCCGTTGTTGTCGCCGTTGCCGAGGCTCATGTTCGCCGCGACGATGTCCGACGGCAGCGTGCCGCCGGTCTGGAGCGCGAGCACGCGCTGGAGCCCGAGCACCTGGTCGGACGCGTAGGTGCGCACGCAGGGGGCGGGGTCGTCTCCGCAGTCCGACGCGCTGTTGAAGCGGGTGAAGACCTGGATGCCGACGAGGTCGGCGTCGGGCGCGACTCCTGCGGCGGGCGCGCCGGTGACGCCGGCGCCGTCGCCCATCGCGATCCCGGCGACGTGGCTGCCGTGGTCGCAGATGTTGTTCGTGCCGTCGAGGCACTGCGCGGCCTCGGCGTCGGCCGAGCCGGCGCCCGTCTGAGCGGTCGTGCCGTCGGGGCAGAGGCTGACGCCGGAGCCCGAGCCGCCGGCGTTCGAGTAGCAGGCCTCGGAGATGACGCTGCCCATGAACGGGTGGTCGAGGTCGATCCCGGTGTCGAGGATCGCCACGGCCGTCCCGGCGCCGCGGATGCCGGCGTTGCGGACGTCGTCGCCGTTTATGACCCCGATCGAGCTGTCGAGATGCGCCTTCTGCGGAAGGTCCTCGGTGAACCCGGTGACGAGGGGGTTCGCGACGAGCGTGCGCACCGTGTCCGGGCCGGCCTTCAGGAGGAGGTACGGCACGAGGTCGTAGCGGATGAGGACCTCGGCGTCGGCCGGGTCGAGCGAGTCGATGACTGCCTTCTGCGCGTCGAGGTTCCGGAGCGAGATGAGGAGCCGGATCTCGCCTTTCCTCTCGGCGATCTCTACGAG
>DASQEJ010000191.1:0-2626 GCA_035633715.1 Actinomycetota bacterium
AACCCTCCCGTCGACGCGCCGGCGTCCAGCCACCGCCTGCCCTCTACGACGACGTCGTGCCGGGCGAGCGCTCCGTCGAGCTTGTCGCCGCCCCGCGACGCGAAGCGCGCCGCCGGAGCGGCAAGCGTTATCGGGTCGGCCGGGGACACGAGGGTCGTGGGCCGGGACGCCGGGACGCCGCGCACCGCCACCTTGCCCTGCTCTATCGCGCTCTTGGCCTCGGCCCTCGATCCTGCGAGGCCGCGTCTTACCAGCTCAGCGTCCAGCCGGGCCGGCTTGCTCAAAGTCTTTCTCGAGCTCGGCCTCGAGGTCGGCGTAGAGCTCGTCGAGGACGCGGAGCCGTTCGAGGTCGCCGGCGTCCTGAGCGGCCTCCAGGCGGCCGGCGGCGCCGGCGACGAGATCCTCGTGGGGAAGCGGGGTCATGGCGCGATTATCACTCCCCGGCCCCGGTCTCGGCGGGTTTCGCAGCCTCGGGCGACCGGCCGGCGGGGGTCTTCTTCGACGTGGCCGAGGTCTTGCGGGCCGAAGTCTTCTTCGCGGTCGTCTTCTTCGCGGTGGTCTTCTTCGAAGTCGTCTTCTTGACGCTCGGCTTCTTGGCCGCCGTCTTCTTCGCAGTCGACGCGCCGGCGCGGTCCGCAGCCGCCCGCGCGGCGGCGACTTCCTTCTCGGCCTCGCGCGCCTCGTTTTTCAGCTTGCGCGTCTCGTCCTCGAGGCGCTGCACGCGCCGCTCGAGCCGGTCGACGTCACGCTGGTTGGCGACCCCGAGCTTCGCGATCTGGTCCTGGATCTCGGCGCGCACCAGGCCGAGGAGCTCCTTGCGATTGGCCCCCGCCATCTCGAGCATCTCGCGCACCGCCCCCTGCGCCTGCTCGCGGCGGATGTCGCCGGCCTTGACGAGGTCCTTCACCATCTGCTCGGCGCGGTAGCGCGTGAGCTCGGCGATGCCGGAACCGAAGATAGCCATGCGGCGGAGCTCGTCGAACATGGTCCTCCTCAACCGTTGCTCTTCGTCGTCTCCGCACGGCGGTGCGGCGAGGCGGCGAATCTATACTCGCTCGGTGCTGTCGCTCTTCCCGATCTCGGACGCGAATCCGACGCGCACGTTCCCCGTGATCACGATCCTGTTGATCGCCGCGAACGCGTTCGTGTTCCTGTTCGTGCAACCCGACTTCGGATCGAGCTTCGAAGCCGACGTCTACTTCGTGCAGGAAGCGCCGATCCCCTGCCAGATAGAGGGCGATTGTCCGGACGGTCTGCAGGCCGTCGACCGGATCGTGGAGATCCCCGACCGAACCTTCGCGAGCTTTGTCGCGTCTTCCGTCTTCTCGACCTTCCTTCACGCCGGGTGGCTCCACATCATCGGGAACATGCTGTTCCTGTGGGTCTTCGGCAACAACGTCGAGGACTACCTCGGCAAGGTGAAGTTCGTCCTCTTCTATCTCGCCGGAGGGCTCGCCGCGACGTTCGCGCACGTCTTCACGCACCTGGACTCGGTCGCCCCCGGGGTCGGCGCGTCGGGAGCGGTCGCGGCGGTGATGGGCGCGTATCTGCTGCTGTTTCCGAAGGCGCGCGTCAACGTCCTCGTGACGATGTTCATCTTCATCACGGTCATCCAGCTGTCGGCGATCGTCGTCCTGGGCATCTGGTTCGCGTACCAGTTCCTGTACGCGTACCAGGAGGCGACGGTGGCGACCGGCGTAGCGTGGATGGCGCACGTCGGCGGCTTCGTGTTCGGCCTGGTAGGGATCTTCCTGCTGGGCGGCCGCCCGCACCGCGCGCAACCGGCCTGGGAGCCGCGCTGGGGCCGCTCCGGCCGCTGGGTGCGCTAGCCGGCGAACTGCGTCAGCGCGACGCCGCTCCGGGGACGTCTTCCGTCCGAGACGCACTCACGCGCTCGGCGTGTTCCGGTCCCCTGGAAGAGATCGCCGGGGACGCGTCGCCGCGAGCTTGCCGCGCGCGAAAGGCAGGATGAGTGCGGGCGATGACGGGGATCAGGTCTTTCAGCCAGCTCATGACGGACCTCCAGTCGCCGATCAGGCCTCGGCCGTGCCAGCGTAACCAAAGACGACCTCGACGACCTTGAGGGTCGCGATGCCGGACAGGAACGAGAGGGTCCCGCTGCAGGCCATCCCGAGAGCGAACAGGGAGAGCGCGACGAGCACGCCCAGGCGACCTCGGTTCCGGACAAGGCGAAGGACATGAGCTCAAGCTAGAGGTCGCCTACGACGGTTTTCCCCGGTGGCCTAGGGCACTGCACAGCCGTCGGGGCGCCGGGCCATCAGCTCCGCCGTCAGGCCCTGGTTGATGAATTGCAGGGTCCCGGTCGCGCCGTCGACGTCCGCCTCTTCGTACGCCGCCTGCCATTTTTCGCACGAGTCGCCCGAGCGGCCCGCGAGTATCGCGATCGCAACGAGCCCGGCGACGATGACCGCGACGAGGAACACGAAGACGCGCTGCGACCCCACGGGCAGACCCTAGACGCCTACAGCGACGCGAGGCTCGGCAGGATCACGTGGGGCCGCGGCTCCAGCGTCTCCGCCTCCGCCACCGTCGTCACGCCCGACGTCACGAGGATCGTCGTCCAGCCGCGCGCCACGCCGCCCGCCAGGTCCGTGTCCGCGCGGTC
>DASQEJ010000192.1:0-1727 GCA_035633715.1 Actinomycetota bacterium
CCCGCACCCGTACTCGAGGACGAGCTTGCCGGCGACGTCGCCGAGGAGCCGGAGCTGCTGCTCGGGGACCCGCCAGATGCCCCAAGCGAGGGCCTTCTCGGTGAGGAATTCGGAGTGCTGGCGCTGATACTCGGCGGACTCAGCATCCCAGCCGCGCCGGTTGGCTGCGATAGCTGCGGCGGGGTTGATTGTCATGCGGGTCAGGTTAGCGGCGGCCGTCAACAGATGTTGACGTAGCATCGTGCGGTCCCCCCGAGAGGGGCGGGGCCCCATCGTCTAGCCTGGTCAGGACGCCGCCCTTTCAAGGCGGTAGCACGGGTTCGAATCCCGTTGGGGCCACCTGCGTTTCAGCGTCTTTTCGACTTCCCAGGCCGCGCTTCGAGCCCCCGACTTGCACGCGGAGGGCCCTAGCCCGGCCCCGCGGGAGGACTCAAGGCAAGCACGGCGAAAGGCTCCACCCGTTGGGGCGGGGTATCCCGCATGGCGGACGATCGAAGGAGCCTGGAGTGAGAAAGACAGTTGCACTGTCTGTAGCGGCCATGTTGCTGGGTGGGATGGTCGCGACCGCGGCACCGGCGCAGGCCCAAACCTGGCCGACCAGCTGCGCCGGTTATGCACAGCCGCCGGACCTCTACACGGTCTACGTGGACGACCAGGGTGTGATCCACGTGCGGACCGACAGCGTCGTCGGCGACGCGATCACCGTCGCTCTCTGGCCGTACTACACGGGGTGGTACGTCACGTTCTGTCTCGAGGACGGCGTCGTTAGCGACCCCGCGTTCTGCATGGCCGGGATCCTCAGCACCGTCGACCTGACGACGCTGAACCTGCGTTACGTGTACCCGGAGCCGGGCGGATACGCGATCAACGTCCCGCTGCTCATCAGCGACGTCAACGCCTGCTCCTAGTCCTTATCGCGTCGAAGGCCCCCGGGGGTTGCTCGGGGGCCTCTTCGCGACCAACAACTAGCGGCCCCCTAGAACCCCTCGACTATCGACTCCAGGATGCGGCCCTCGCGGACTCGTTGGGGGTGGTCGCCTACCGGGACCTCGGCCACGACCTTCTCCTTCCCGAACGAGATGATCGTCACTAGGTCGCTGCCGCTCATCGACATCCAGCAGGTGTTGCCCGGGCCTTCTACCGCCCAGTACGGCTTCGCGTACTCCCTGTCTTCGACGTAACGAGCCGCTCCCTCGAAGATCGTCGGGGTGAACTTCTTGCGGTCGACGATCGCCGCGTAGTCCGACATCGTCCCGGCCACGCAGAGCTTGCTGCCCCGCTCGTTGATCGCTAGCCCGTGGTGGGCCGAGTCCAGGACGTACTGCTCGCGCGGCATGTCCTTGACCTCTTCCGCGATCGGGAGGTCGACGATCCGCGTGACCACGCCGGTCTTCGGCTCGGGGAGGCCTCCGAGCTCGTAGTCGCCGCCGCCGGTCTCGTCCTTCTTCGTCATCTTGAACTCGACGAAGCCGTGGAAGAACGACACCTGCGCGTACATGATCTTCTCGTCCGGGGTGATTGCGACGGGGCGGACGGCGCTGCTCATCTCCTCGTGGCCGGCCTCGGCGAGCTCTTGGCCCATGTCCCAGCGTCGCTTCACCTCGAAGCTCCCGTCGTTCACGATCTGGAGCCAGCGGTCGCCCTTGCTGGTGTCCCCGCCGCCGTCCTCCGAGTCACCCTCGTCGCCGGGCGTGTAGACCCGGCCGATCGAAGCGTGGAAGATCCGC
>DASQEJ010000193.1:0-2099 GCA_035633715.1 Actinomycetota bacterium
GCAGGACTGCGACGTGGACCTCCAGATCACGTCCGGGACGATCGACCTGATGGCGTCGCGCATGATCGTGCAGTCGGTCGCGGGCGTGCCGCTCATCTACGTGCGCAAGACCGGCATGGACAAGATCCAACAGACGCTCAAGCGGTCGCTCGACGTCGCCGGCGCGATCGCCGGGCTCGTGCTCCTCTCGCCTGTCCTCGCGGCCATCTCGCTGTGGATCAGGCGCGACTCCCCCGGCGGCCCGTTCTTCGGGCAGATCCGCGTGGGCCGCAACGGCGAGCTCTTCAAGTGCTGGAAGTTCCGCACGATGTTCGAGGACGCGGAGGAGAGGCGGGCCGAGCTCGAGCACCTCAACGAGGGGCCCGGCCTCCTCTTCAAGCTCGCCGACGACCCGCGCGTGACGAAGGTCGGCAAGGTGCTGCGGCGCTACTCGCTCGACGAGCTTCCCCAGCTGTGGAACGTGCTGCGCGGTGAGATGAGCCTCGTGGGGCAGCGGCCCGCGCTCCCGAGCGAAGTCGAGCAGTACGACGACTGGGTCCGCAACCGGCTGAAGGTGAAGCCGGGGATGACGGGGCTGTGGCAGGTGAGCGGGAGGACCGAGACCAGCTTTAGCGACTACGTCCGGTACGACCTCTTCTACATCCAGAACTGGTCGCTGTCGCTGGACCTATGGATCCTGTGGCGGACGCTGCGCGCGGTGGCGACCGCCGAAGGCGCGCACTAGAGAGGCACTAGCGGCGGGCTCGGCCGTCGCGCCAAAGCAGCTAGCGGCGGGCTCGGCCGTCGCGCCCAGAACAGACGGAGTACGCTGCCCCCATGCTCGAAGAGATCATGATCTCCGTCGTCGACGACAGGCCGGGGATCCTCGCCGAGATCGGCGAATTGCTCGGCCGGGCCGAGGTCAACATCGAGACCCTCGCCGCCACGAACATCGACGGCAAGGGCGTCATCCACATGGTGGTCGACGACGGTGACGACGCGGCCGAGGTCCTGGCCGCGAACGGGTTCGAGGTGGCCGGCTCCCGCAGCGTGCTGACCTCGACGCTCGAGGACCGCCCCGGCGAGCTCGGCCGCTACTGCCGCCGCCTGGCCGAAGCCGGCGTCGCGATCTCGTCCGCGTACGTCGCGAAGCGCGCGGGTGGAGAGAGCGAGCTCATCATCGCGGTCGACGACTACGAGGCCGCGTCGCAGGCCTGACGCGCTAGCGGCCTCCTTCGGCCTGCTCCTCTTCCCAGAACAGGACCAGCGCCCGCTCGATCCGATCCAGGAGGTCCTTGCTCGGGTACTTGGTGATCTCGACGCGCTCGAGCATCAGGTCGACGTACTGCATCGCTCGGTCTCGGGACTCGGTCGGCATCGTTCCCCTCCTTCCGGCGGATGCGTATCGCATCCAGTCTGTGACGCTGCGTACCCGCCCCTCACGCTACGAAACCACTCAATCACATGGCGCGATATTCCAGTAGCGCAGCGTGTTTGCACGGCTACGGAGCGGGTACGGAGGCCACAAGCCGCCGAACCTAAGGGGGAATGTCGGATGGCCCTAGCCCAGACCCAGGCCCGCCCGCAGCAGACCTACATGGCCCAGCAGGGCATGAGCCGCGGAGGGCCCAGCGGACTCGCGGAGGTCCTGGACGTCCTGCTCGACAAGGGCCTCGTCATCGACGTCTTCGTGCGCGTCTCGCTCGTCGGGATCGAGCTCCTCACGATCGACGCACGGGTCGTGATCGCAAGCGTCGACACGTACCTGCGCTTCGCGGAAGCCGTCAACCGTCTCGACCTCCAGCAGGCGAACAACTCGCAGAACCTCGGCGACCTCATCGGCGGCAAGTCAAAGGCCCTGTCCTCGAAGGGCTCGCCGCGGCGCGACGACCCGGCCGCCGAGAACGACGGATCCGACGACGAGCCCGACGACCGGCCGAAGGACGGACCGGCCGGCGACGTCGAGCCCGAGGCCTCGAAGGGCTCCGACGAACCGGCAGACGAGGAAGCCACGGACGACGCAGACACGGACGACGAGGGGGAGCAGGACGACAAAGGGATCCTCAGCCGCATCAAGGAGCGAGGACAGGTCTTCTAGAAGGGAGTGGTGACGATGTTCG
>DASQEJ010000194.1:0-1950 GCA_035633715.1 Actinomycetota bacterium
GTTCGGCGCGAAGAGCGGCAAGAAACCGTTCAAGTACTTCTGCTTCCTGCACGAGATGGACGCGACGGTAGCGGTCCAGTAGCCGGCCGCTTACGCAAAGAGGCGGTCCTTCGGGGCCGCCTCTTTTGCGTCGCGGCGCCCGCGATAGCCTGCGGGGATGAGTGACTTCGTCTGGACGCCGACGCCGGAGCACATCGAGCGCGCGGCCGTCACGCGCCTCATGCGCCGCCACGGGATCGACTCGTACCAGGAGCTCGTGCGGCGTTCGTCCGAGGACGTCGAGTGGTTCTGGACCGCCGTCGTAGAAGACCTCGGCATCGACTTCTTCGAGCCGTACGAGACGTTGCTCGACACCCCCGACGGGCCCCAGTGGCCGCGCTGGTTCGGCGGGGGCCGCGTCAACCTCGCGTACAACTGCGTCGACAGGCACGCCGCGTCGGGCCGGGCCGGTGACGCCGCGTTGGTCTGGGAGGGCGAGGACGGCGCGGCGCGCACGCTGACGTACGCGGACCTCGACGAGGCCGTGAACCGGGCCGCGAACGGCTTCGCGGAGCTGGGGATCGGCGAGGGCGACGCCGTCGGCGTGTACATGCCGATGGTGCCCGAGGCCGTCGTCGCGATGTACGCGTGCGCGAAGCTCGGCGCGATCTACCTCCCGATCTTCTCCGGCTTCGGCGCACCCGCGATCGCCACCCGGCTGCAAGACGCGGGCGCGAAGGCCCTCGTGACCGCCGACGGGTTCTACCGCCGCGGCTCGAAGGTCCCGATGAAGGCGACGGCGGACGAGGCCGTGGCCGCGTCGCCGACGGTCGACAACGTGATCGTGTTCCGCCGGTTCCCGGACGACGAGCTGACGCTCACGGAACGAGACGTCGACTGGGCCGAGCTGTGCTCGCGCCAGGCGCCGGAACGCCCCTCGGCCGAGCTCGATCCCGAGACGCCGTTGATGATCGCCTACACCTCCGGCACGACCGGCAAGCCCAAGGGGAGCGTCCACGTACACGGCGGCTTCCTCGTGAAGATCGCGTCCGAGGCCGCTTACCAGTTCGACATGGCTCCGGGCGAGGTCCTCTACTGGGTGACGGACATGGGCTGGATCATGGGCCCGTTCGAGATGGTCGGCGGCCACGCGAACGGCGCGTCCGTGCTCATGTACGAAGGCGCTCCGAACTACCCCGACGCGGGCCGCGTGTGGGAGATGTGCGAACGGCACGGCGTGACGGTGCTCGGGATCTCGCCGACGCTCGTGCGCGCGCTGATGCCCGCGGGCGAAGAGCCGGTGAAGGCGCGGGACCTCTCGAAGTTGCGCCTGCTCGGCTCGACCGGCGAGCCGTGGAACCCCGAGCCGTACCGCTGGTTCTCCGACGTGGTCGGCGGCGGCCGTTGCCCGATCATCAACATCTCCGGGGGCACCGAGATCGGCGCGTGCTTCCTCGGCCAGGCCCCCGTGATCCCGACGAAGGCGTGCTCGCTCGGAGCGCCGTGGCTCGGCATGGCGATCGAGGTCTTCGGTCCCGACGGCACGCCGGTGCGAGGTGAGGTCGGCGAGCTCGTCTGCACGAAGCCATGGCCCGCGCAGACGCGCGGCTTCTGGAACAACCGGCAGCGCTACCTCGACGCGTACTGGTCGCGGTGGCCCGACGTGTGGGTGCACGGGGACTGGGCGTCGGTCGACGAGGACGGCTACTGGTTCCTCCACGGCCGCAGCGACGACACGCTCAACATCGCCGGCAAGCGCATCGGTCCCGCCGAGTGCGAGTCCGCCGCGGTCGACCACCCCGCCGTGATCGAGGGCGCGGCGGGCGGCATCCCCGACGAGGTCAAGGGCGAGACCGTGTGGTGCTTCTGCATCCTGCGTCCCGGCGCGGACCCGACGGACGAGCTGGCCGCCGAGGTGAAGGCGACGATCGCGAACGAGCTCGGCAAGGCGTTCGCGCCGGCCGCGATCCG
>DASQEJ010000195.1:0-2372 GCA_035633715.1 Actinomycetota bacterium
TCTCGGCCAGGAAGAACAGCTTCGTCGCCTGGCAGATCCTGAGGGCCTCCTCCTCGGACGCCGCCTCGAACGAGACCATGCCCCCGTAGAGCGGCTCGCCCGCCGCGGACATCTGGCGCGTCGCGACGTCGTGGTTCGGGAAGTCCTCGAAGCCCGGCCAGTAGACGCGCTCGACCTTGTCGTGGGTCCGCAGCCACGCGGCGACCCGCGCGGCGTTCGCCGAGTGCGCTCGCATCCGCAAGCCGAGGGTCTTCAGCCCCCTCAGCAACAGCCAGCTGTCGAAGGGGCCGGGGACGGTCCCGGCGGCGTTGAGCAGGAACCGCAGCCGCTCCGCCAGCGCGGCGTCGTTCGTGGCGACGCTTCCCATCAGCAGGTCGGAGTGTCCCCCCAGGTACTTCGTCGCGGAGTAGACGACGGCGTCGGCGCCCAGCTCGAGAGGGCGCTGGAGGTACGGGGTCGCGAACGTGTTGTCGAGGACGACGACGGCCCCCGCGGCGTGGCCGACTTCGGCCAGCATGCCGACGTCGAGCACCTTCAACAGCGGGTTCGTCGGCGTCTCGGCCACGAGCATCGCCGCGCCGCCCGACACCGCCTCCTCCACCGACTCCCGAGACGTCATGTCGGCGATCGCGTAGCGGAGCCCGAGCTGGGAGAAGACCTTGTCGAGCAGCCGGTAGGTGCCGCCGTAGACGTCGTCCGGAATCACGACCTTGTCCCCCGTGTTGCAAGTGAGAGCGAGCGTCGTCAGCGCAGCCATCCCGGAGGCGAAGGCGACCGCGTGGTCGGCCCCCTCCAGGGCGGCGAGGCAGATCTCGAGTGCTCGACGGGTCGGATTGTCGGTCCGTGAGTATTCGAATCCTTTGTGCTCGCCTACAGCTTCCTGGACGTAGGTCGATGTTTGATAGATGGGGACAACCGCAGCTCCGGTGGTGGGGTCAGGGTCCTGACCTGCGTGGATTGCGTATGTCTCGAAGCGCATAGGGTCTGGTGACATTGGGATCTCCGACGAGGGGGCGAGTGAACTGAGCGACCTGGATACCACGGGCCGGGGCAGGGCCCGTGTGGCGATAGCGGGACAGTGGCGTAAGGACGCGGGCAAGTTCCCGCTGCTGTACGCCCGCGCGCTGCAGCTCGCAGGCGGCTCCCCGTTCGTGCTCTCGACCTTCGAGATCCCGTCCTCCGAGGAGGTCCCGGACGACGTTCCCCTCACGACGGGCGTCGATCCCTACGACCCGTCGGGCCTCGACGAGGCCGACGCCCTGCTGCTTCCGGGCGGCGGCGACATCGACCCCGAGTGGTACGGCTGCCCCCGGCACCCGCGCACCCACGGCGTCAGCCACCGGCGGGACCGCTTCGAGCTCACGCTCCTGGAGGCCGCGCTCGAGCGCGACATGCCGGTGCTCGCGATCTGCCACGGGATGCAGCTTCTGAACGTGCACCTCGGCGGGACGCTCGACCAGAACCTCGCCGACCAGCCCGACAGGCTCCAGCACGACCGGGACATGCCCCGGGCCGAGCCCGCTCACGGGATCCGGATGTCCGAGCACAGCCCGCTCGCCCGGCTCCTCGGCGACACGACGGCGCCGGTGAACTCGCACCACCACCAGGGCCTCGACCGGGTCGCCGACGGGCTCGTCGAGATCGCATGGTCCGAGGACGGAGTGCTGGAGGGCATCTACGCCCCCGAGCACACCTGGGTCCTGGGCGTCCAGTGGCACCCCGAGGCGATGGCCCCGGTCGACGCCCGGCAGCTCGCGATCTTCGAGGACTTCGTCGTGGCGGCCGAGGCGTACGCCACCCGGCCGGCCGTGGCGACGACCGCCGAGCTCTCGGCCTCCGCCTAACCCTCAGTCGAGCGGGACCCCCATGAGCGACGCCACGTCGCCCGCGCCGTTCGAGTAGGAGAACCGCTCCGCCACCACGGGCGCGCTCGCGTCGACCAGCACCGCGTACGGCTCGCCGCCGGTCAGGTCGCTCAACGGGATGCGCAGCCGCGCCGCCCCGGCGATGGCGAGGTCCGACAGCCGGGCGGGCTCGAGCGGCTCGCGCCCCGGCCTGAGCAGCGTCAGCGATACGGTCGCACGCTCGCCTCCCGGGTTGAGCAGCACGACCGAGTCCGTGTCCGGGCGTGAGGTGGCCGGTCCGAGGAACCACCTGCGGGTGGGCTCGGAAGATCCGACCTCGGACGCGACGCCGTCCATCTCCTCGGTCGCGTAGAAGACCGTGCGCTCGACGACGATCGGGACGCCGTTCGCCGACTGCACGATCGCGCCGGCCCCTCCCTTCTCGCCCGGGAGCGCCGCCTCGTCGAGCACGACCGCGATCGTCGAGCGCGCCGGCACGGCGATCTCGGTGTTGCCGGCCGCCGGGAC
>DASQEJ010000196.1:0-2178 GCA_035633715.1 Actinomycetota bacterium
CGGAGGGCCCGCTGCCGGAGTGGGAGCTGTTCACGGTGGGCCGCGACGGCTCGGACCTCACGCGGATCACGACGAACAAGGCGCAGGAGTTCGACCCGGAATGGGCCCCGGCCCCGCGCTAGCCGTGCGTCAGGTGTGTACTTCCAGCACCGCCGGGGCCACGTAGTAACGCCGGTTCTTCTTCCACGGCCTTGGCTCCACCAGACCGGCGTCGTGAAGCGTTTGGAGGATGCTGCTCGCGGATTGGTGCGAGATCTCGTAGGCGTCGCGGACCACGGCGGGGGTCAATACGGGGTTCCCGATCAGGTCTTCGGCGACCTGTATTGCCAGGCCGCGGACGTTGCGCGCGCGGAGCGTTCGCACCATGTGACCCTTCAAGGCCAGCAAGCGGGTGGTCTTCTCGAGCCCGGCCAGTGCCTGCACTCTGATGCCCTCAGCGAAGAACCGGACCCATGTGTCGAAGCTTCCCGTCGCGCTGACCTCCAGGAGGTGATCCTGGTATGCGTCTCGGCGCACCTCCAGATACGGCGAGATGTTCAGCAACGGAACGGAGAGAGCGCCCTCGTCCAGTAGGAGCAAGATCGCCACCAGCCTCCCGATCCGCCCGTTGCCGTCGACGAACGGGTGAAGGGCTTCGAATTGGTAATGGCCGACCGCTACGCGGACCAGTAGAGGTACCTCTCCCCGACGATGCACCCAGACCTCCCAGTCCTGCAGTGCCTCTCGCAGGCCTCGACCGGGCGGGGGTGGGACGTACCGGGCCTGGGTGATCTCTTCGTTCGCCCGCGAGCCGATGAAGTTCTGACGGCTCCTGATCTCCCCTTTCTCGCCGGGGGGGCAACGCGGGTCTCTCGACATCAGAATCCCGTGAAGCTGTTTGATCATGTTGAGGGAGACGGGCTTCCCGCTGGCGACGAGGCGGAACCCCGCTTCCGCACACCGCACGTAATCCAGGACCTCACGATCCTCGCTCGGGGCGTCGTCCTCCATCAGCTCCGACTCCATCACCCGTGGAAGCGTCGTGTAGGTGCCCTCCAGAGCCGACGTGCTCACGGCCTCCGCGCGGATCGCCGGCCTGGCCAACCGCTGGGGGTTGGGGAGCCGGCGGCCTTCTCCGTCGAGGCGGCCGAGCGCGACCGAAGCCTCGGCGATGGCGTTCCAAGTGCGGCCGCTCAGCGGGATCTCGTCCGGCAGGGGGTTCGGGAGATATGCGAAATGCGAGTAGTCGCGGCCCCAGGCATCTCGCCCGCTGATCGCCACGAGGTTCCCTGCAGGGGACTTCTGGAAGCGCTGAACATCCATCAGGACAAGGAGGCCTTTCGCTGAATCACGCGTGTGTGTTTTCAGGTTTCCCTGCGATTTCCCCGTAGAGTACAGGGAAACAGGGCACTATCCTGTAGTTTCCGAGCCAATCGCAGGAAAACTTGCGGTTTACCTGTGCTAGGCCGCCGTCCAGACCGCGCCCGAGCGGTATCTGCGCAGCCCCGCCGAGAAGGCCGCGTAGGCGGCGGCCGCGAACAGGGCCGCGACCGCGAGCATCGTCGCGGCCAGGCCGATCGAGAAATCGTCTACGAGGCGCGTCGGAAGGCCCGTCACGAACGCCGCGGGGACCGCGGTGAACAGCAGGATGCGCGTAGCGCCGCCGAAGATGTCGGGCGGGTACGACGACAGCATCAGGATCGCCTGGAAGCCGAGCTCCGCGTGCTCGCCGCGGCCCCCGGCGAAGAACGTCACCGACCCCAACAAGACGAGGAACGACACGAAGACGACGGTCCCCACCAGCGAGCCCAGGACGTAGAGGGCGACGCGCTCCGGCGTCACGTCCCCGAGCGCGAGGAACAGCGCGGGGCCGAAGATCAGGTCTCCCAGCAGCGCCGCGTCGACCGAGCGCGCGAGCAGGTAGGTGAGCGGATCGGCCGGGAGCGCGAGCGCCGCGTCGATCCGGCCGTCCGAGATCATCTCGCCGAGACGGCGAGCGTTCGGGAACAGGCCCATGCCCGCGCCCGTCACGGTCGCGAGAATCGCGAGCAGCAACAGCGTCCGGTCGACGTCCCATCCGCGCACGGTGCCGACCTCGTTGAAGAACAGGAACCAGAACGCGACGAAGAACAGGTCGTTCGCCACCATGACCGCGACCTGGAACCAGAACGACGACCGCTTCGCCCAGGCTTCGGCGAA
>DASQEJ010000197.1:0-1966 GCA_035633715.1 Actinomycetota bacterium
CAACGCGCCGGAGGTCGAGGACGGGCGGATAAAGGTCCCGCGCATCATCGAGGACGCCTGATGGACGAGCTGATCTGGAGGCCGGCGGTCGAGCTCGCCGCCGCGATCGAAGCAGGGGACCTGTCTGCCACCGAGGTCACGCAGGCGTTCGTCGACCGCAGCGCCGCGGTCGAGGGCTCGATCTCCGCGTCCCTCGAGGTGACGGCGGAACGAGCGCTCGACGACGCGCGGGCCGCCGACGAACGACGTGCCGCGGGCGACGCCCTGTCTCCTTACGACGGCGTCCCGATTGCCTACAAGGACCTGTTCGTCACGAAGGGAGTGCGGAGCACGTCGGGCTCGAAGATCCTCGACGGCTTCGTCCCTCCGTACGACGCGACCGTGGTCGCGCGCTGCTCGGGGGCCGGGCTCCCGATGCTCGGCAAGCTCAACATGGACGAGTTCGCGATGGGGTCGTCGACCGAGAACTCCGGCTACGGCCCCTCTCGCAACCCGTGGGACACGACCCGGGTGCCGGGCGGTTCCAGTGGAGGCTCCACCGCGCTGGTCGCGGCGGGCGGCGCGCCGTGGACGTGGGGGACCGACACGGGCGGCTCGGTGCGCCAGCCGGCAGCGCTGTGCGGCCTCGTCGGCGTCAAGCCCACCTACGGCCTCGTCTCGCGCTACGGGATGATCGCGTTCGCCTCGTCGCTCGACCAGGCGGGGCCGATCACGAGGACGGTGAAGGACGCGGCCGCGCTCCTCGGCCTCGCTGCGGGCGGCGACCGGATGGACTCGACCTGTATCCCCGGCGACCGGGCCGACTTCCTCGCGGGCATAGACGACGGGATCCAGGGGCTGCGCATCGGGATCATGCCGGAGCTCGAGTCCGGCGAGGGGACCCAGCCCGGCGTGCTGGCGCGGGTGCAAGAGGCGTACCAGCGGTTGGAGAAGCTCGGCGCGACCCTCGAAGAGGTGTCCCTGCCGTCGTTCGAGTACGGGCTGTCGGCGTACTACCTGCTCGCGCCGGCCGAGGCCTCTTCGAACCTCGCCCGCTACGACGGCGTCCGTTACGGGCACCGCGCCTCGGGGGCCGAGGACATCGTGCGGATGACTTCGAAGACGCGCGAGGAGGGCTTCGGGGACGAGGTCAAGCGCCGGATCATGCTCGGCACCTACGCGCTCTCGGCCGGCTACTACGACGCGTACTACGGCAAGGCGCAGAAGGTGAGGACGTTGATCACCCGCGACCTCGAGCGCGCGTACGAGTCCGTCGACCTCATCGCGTGCCCGACGTCGCCGACGACCGCGTTCGAGATCGGGTCGCGCACCGCCGACCCCCTCGCGATGTACCTGTCCGACGTCTTCACCGTCCCGGTGAACCTCGCCGGCAACGCGGCGATCAGCGTCCCCTGCGGGACGTCGCCCGACGACGGCCTTCCCGTCGGACTCCAGCTGATCGCGAAGTCGCTCGACGAGCCGACGATGTTCCGGGCCGCTCACGCGTTCGAGCAGGACCTCGGCTGGATCCACTCACCGGAAGGACGACCGTCGCTGTGACGACCGAGACGGGCACAGACGTCTACGAGACCACCGTCGGCCTCGAGATCCACGTCGAGCTGTCCACGAACTCCAAGATGTTCTGTGGCTGCGCCGTCGCGTTCGGCGGCGACCCGAACACGCGCGCCTGCCCCGTGTGCCTCGGGATGCCCGGCTCCCTTCCCGTTCCGAACGAGAAGGCGGTCGAGTACACGATGCTCATCGCGCTCGCGCTCAACTGCGGGATCGCGGGGACGTCGTTGTTCCACCGCAAGAACTACTTCTATCCGGACATGCCGAAGAACTACCAGATCTCGCAATACGACCAGCCCCTGGGGTCTTCGGGGTGGATCGAGATCGTCGGGGACCTCGGCCCCACGCGTGTCGGCATCAACCGCGTCCACCTCGAAGAGGACACCGGCAAGTCGATCCACGTCGGCGGCTCCGG
>DASQEJ010000198.1:0-1614 GCA_035633715.1 Actinomycetota bacterium
TGCGCCTTCGGGTGGTCGGAGTCGTAGCCCATCTGAGTCGGGAGGTCGAAGGCGACCGAGAGGCCGGTCTGGCCGGCCCCCAGCAGATACCGGAAGCGGGCGTTGGTCTCCTCGGCGCTCCCGAATCCGGCGTACTGCCGCATCGTCCACAGACGGTCCCGGTACATGCCCTTGTAGACCCCGCGGGTGAAGGGCCAATCGCCGGGCGCGCCGAGCTCGGGTTCCCGCTCGCGGGGGCCGTACAACGGCTGTATCTCGATGCCGGAATCGGTGCGGCGTTCTTGGCTCACGTTGCAATGCTAGAGCCTGATCTGCAGGGTTAGGATGCGGCCCGATGGCGACCGTCGAAGAGGTCTACAAGAAGCACAAGCCGAAGGCTTTCTCCGCCGACCGGCGCCCCTCGTCGTTCGAGGTCTGGTCGTGGTTCTTCATGCGCCTGTCCGGGATCGTGCTGCTGTTCCTCGTCCTCATCCACCTCTTCGTGATGCACATCGTGGACGAGGGCGTCGAGCGCGTGAACTTCGCCTTCGTCGCCGAGCGCTGGGACAACGTCGGCTGGAAGACGTTCGACTGGATGATGCTGTTCCTCAGCCTGCTCCACGGCGCCAACGGCCTCCGGATCATCATCGAGGACTACGTCCACAACTCCGCGTGGAGGGTCTCGGTCAAGGGCCTGCTCTACGTCGTTACCGCGGTCCTGATGGTCATGGGCACGGCCGTGGTCGTGACGTTCGACCCGAACGTGGGCGGCTGATGGCCCGCTTCCACAAGTACGACGCGGTCATAGTCGGCGCGGGCGGGGCCGGGCTCCGCGCGGCCCTCGAGGCCGGCAAGCGGTGCAAGACCGCCGTCGTCTCGAAGCTCTATCCGACGAGGTCCCACACGGGGGCCGCTCAGGGCGGGATGTGCGCGGCCCTCGCGAACGTCGAGGAGGACTCCTGGGAGTGGCACGCCTTCGACACCGTCAAGGGGTCGGACTTCCTCGCCGACCAGGACGCCGTCGACATCATGTGCAAGGAGGCGGTCGAGGCGGTGCTCGAGCTCGAGCGCATGGGCCTCCCGTTCAACCGGACCCCCGACGGCAAGATCGACCAGCGGCGCTTCGGCGGGCACACGCGCAACCACGGCGAGGCCGCGGTCAAGCGAGCTTGCTACGCCGCCGACCGGACCGGCCACATGATCCTGCAGACCCTCTACCAGCAGTGCAACAAGGAGGGCGTCGAGTTCTACGACGAGTTCTTCGTGCTGGACCTCATCATGGTGGACGGGTCGTGCGCCGGGATCGTCGCCTACGAGATCGCAACGGGCGAGATCCACGTCTTCCACGCGAAGTCGGTGCTGTTCGCGACGGGCGGCTTCGGCAAGATGTTCAAGATCACGTCGAACGCGCACACGCTCACCGGCGACGGGCCGGGCGTCGTGTTCGAGCAGGGCCTCCCGCTCGAGGACATGGAGTTCTTCCAGTTCCACCCGACGGGTCTCTACGGGCTCGGCATCCTGCTGTCCGAGGCCGCGCGCGGCGAGGGCGGCATCCTGCGCAACGCCGACGGCGAGCGCTTCATGGAGCGCTACGCGCCGACGATCAAGGACCTCGCCCCGCGCGACATGGTGTCG
>DASQEJ010000199.1:0-3286 GCA_035633715.1 Actinomycetota bacterium
CTCGAGGTGCTGGTCGACCGTCTGATCCGCGAGTTCAAGGTCGGCGCGAACGTCGGCAAGCCGCAGGTCGCCTACCGCGAGACCGTGCAGGACCCGGTCGAGAAGGCCGAGGTCCGCTACGTCAAGCAGACGGGCGGTAAGGGCCAGTACGGCCACGTGATCCTCGCGCTCGAGCCCACGGGCCCCGGCGGCGGGTACGAGTTCATCAACAAGATCTCGGGAGGCCGCATCCCGACCGAGTACATCCCCGCGGTCGACCAGGGCGTGCAGGAGGCCATGGCCTCGGGCGTGCTCGCCGGCTACCCCGTCGTCGACGTCCGCGTGACGCTCGTCGACGGCTCGTACCACGACGTGGACTCGTCTGAGATGGCGTTCAAGATCACCGGGTCGATGGCGTTCAAGGAGGCGGCGAAGAAGGCGAAGCCCGTGCTCCTCGAGCCCGTCTTCGACGTCGAGGTCGTCACGCCCGACGAGTACATGGGCGACGTCATCGGCGACCTGTCCAGCCGCCGCGGCCGCATCGAGTCGATGGACCAGCGCGGCTCCGACCGCATCGTGAAGGCCCAGGTGCCGCTCGCCGAGATGTTCGGCTACGCCACCGAGCTCCGCAGCCGCACCCAGGGGCGTGCGACGTACACGATGCAGTTCGACTCCTACAAGGAGACCCCGAAGAACATCGCAGAGGAAGTAGTCGCCACCGTGCGTGGCGAGCCGGCCAGCTAGAGACCACGACCACGACGCGAATCAGGGAACACGGAGAAAGGAAGAGGGATGGCAAAGGCGAAGTTCGAGCGCACCAAGCCGCACGTGAACATCGGCACCATGGGTCACATCGACCATGGGAAGACGACGCTCACGGCCGCTATCACGAAGGTCCTGAGCGAGAACAACCCCAACGTCTCCTTCACCGCGTTCGACCAGATCGACAAGGCGCCGGAGGAGAAGGAGCGAGGCATCACGATCGCCATCGCCCACGTCGAGTACGAGACGGACAACCGTCACTACGCGCACGTCGACATGCCGGGGCACGCCGACTACATCAAGAACATGATCACGGGGGCCGCGCAGGTCGACGGCGCCATCCTCGTCGTATCCGCGGCCGACGGCCCGATGCCCCAGACGCGTGAGCACGTGCTGCTCGCCCGTCAGGTCAACGTGCCCTACATCTGCGTCGCTCTGAACAAGGTCGACATGGTGGACGACCCCGAGCTCCTCGACCTCGTCGAGCTCGAGGTGCGCGAGCTGCTCACCGAGTACGAGTACCCGGGCGACGACATCCCCGTCACCCGCGTCTCCGCCCTGAAGGCGCTCGACGGCGACGCCGACGCGGCCAAGGGGATCATCGAGCTCATGCAGACCGTCGACGACTACATCCCCGAGCCCGAGCGTGACGTCGCCAAGCCGTTCCTCATGCCGATCGAGGACGTCTTCACGATCACCGGTCGTGGCACGGTCGTCACCGGCCGCGTCGAGCAGGGCGAGCTGAGGGTCGGCGAGGAGATCGAGATCGTCGGCATCGAGCCCAAGACGTCGAAGACGGTCGTCACCGGCATCGAGATGTTCCGCAAGATGCTCGACAACGCGCAGGCCGGCGACAACGCGGGCATCCTGCTGCGAGGCACGAAGAAGGACGAGGTCCAGCGTGGCCAGGTCCTCTGCAAGCCCGGGTCGATCACGCCCCACACGAAGTTCCAGGCGCAGGTCTACATCCTCAGCAAGAACGAGGGTGGCCGCCACACGCCGTTCTTCAACAACTACCGGCCCCAGTTCTACTTCCGCACCACCGACGTGACGGGCTCGGTCCAGCTTCCGGGCGGCACCGAGATGGTCATGCCGGGCGACAACACCGAGATGGAGGTCACGCTGATCCAGCCCGTGGCCATGGACGAGGGACTTCGCTTCGCGATCCGTGAAGGTGGCCGCACCGTCGGCGCCGGCCGCGTGACGAAGATCCTCGAGTAGCGATCGTCTCGACGATCACGCCCAACGACAGAGAGACGGGATACCGCTAGTGGCGAACGGAATGAAGATCAGGATCAGGCTGAAGGCCTACGACCACGAGGTCATCGACCAGTCGGCGAAGAAGATCGTCGAGACGGTGACGCGTACCGGCGCCAGCGTCAACGGCCCGATCCCGCTGCCTACCGAGCGCAGCGTCTACACGGTCATCCGCTCGCCGCACAAGGACAAGGACTCGCGCGAGCACTTCGAGATGCGTACGCACAAGAGGTTGCTCGACATCGTCAACCCGACGCCGAAGACGGTCGACTCGCTCCAGCGGCTCGACCTTCCCGCCGGCGTCGACATCGAGCTGAAGCTCTAAAAGGAAGAGGAGACACCTAGATGGCGGAGGTGAAAGGGATCCTCGGTCGCAAGATCGGGATGACCCAGGTCTTCGACGAGAACGGGCGCGCCGTGCCCGTGACCGTCGTCGAGGCCGGGCCCTGCCGCGTCGCGCAGGTGAAGACCCCGGAGACCGACGGCTACGCGGCCGTGCAGCTCGCGTTCGGCGAGTCGAAGCGGACGAGCAAGCCGGCGGCGGGGCACTTCGCGAAGGCGGGGGTCGACCCCGCGCGGCACCTCGTGGAGCTGCGACTCGACGAGCTCGGCGACATGGCGCCGGGGACCGAGATCCGCGCCGACGTGTTCGAGCCCGGCGAGGTCGTCGACGTCGTCGGCGTGACCAAGGGCAAGGGCTTTGCCGGCGGGATGAAGCGACACAACTTCAAAGGGCTCTCCGGCAGCCACGGGACGCACAAGAAGCACCGTTCGCCGGGATCGATCGGAGGCGCGTCGACGCCGGCCCGCGTCTTCAAGGGCCAGCGCATGGCCGGCCACATGGGCCACGTGCGCGTGACGACTTTGAACCTCGTGATCATCAAGGCGGACGCCGAGCGGAACCTCATCCTGATCCGCGGCGCCGTCCCCGGACCGAAGAACGGCATCGTGATGATCCGCTCCGCCATCCGGCTCCGCCGGCGTGGCGGGTCGACCAGGAAGGCGAGCTAGTCATGGCGTTCACGGCGAAGGTGATCGACGCGACCGGGAGCACCACGGGCTCGCGCGACCTCCCCGACGAGCTCTTCGGCGGCGAGGTCAACGTGCCGCTGATGCACCAGGCGGTCACGGCGCAGCTCGCGGCCGCCCGTTCCGGCACGGCGTCCACGAAGACACGATCGGAGGTCCGCGGCGGAGGCAAGAAGCCGTGGCGGCAGAAGGGCACCGGCCGCGCCCGGCACGGCTCCACGCGGAGCCCCATCTGGGTGGGCGGTGGCACGGTCTTCGG
>DASQEJ010000200.1:0-11241 GCA_035633715.1 Actinomycetota bacterium
CGATCGCTCTGGTTGGCCTCACGGCGGAAGGGATTGGATCGCCGACCCCGCGGTCCCTGCCGGCGAGACGGGCCAGAAAGTGCACGACGCGGCCCGAACGGGCTATTGGCGCGGCCGCCACTCGCACAGCATGCGCAGCGACAGGTCGCCGGAGTCGCCGTCGTAGCCGAGCCCGAGCTCGATCCGCAGGCGGTCGCGGATCTCGTCGCGCCGGGGCGCGGTCTCGTACACGCCGAGCGGCCCCGTCCACACCACCTCGCCGGCGCGGTCGAACACCCGGGGGCGGCACCTCTCTTCGTAACGTGAGTGCAGCGGGCCGGTCCAGAAGCCGAACGCCTCCACGACGACACCGTCGGCCGAACCGGTCCGCGGCCGGAACGTCGCGTCGTAGTAGTCGGCGCCCCACGCGTCCACGTCCGCGACGGGCTCCGCGTACCCGATGCTCGACCTGAGCGCCGCAGCTTCGGGAGAGTCCGTATACACGTCGTCGACCACGAGCATCCCGTCGCGCTCCACGACCGTGATCTCGGTCCTGTACGGGCGCGGGACGCCCAGCAGGCGGCGCCGTTGCGCCTGGATGCGAGCGACGTTGCGCTCGACCCGCGCCACCACCTCGTCCAGGCGCCGCCTCTCGCGGCGGGACCGGTCGAGGCGCCGCCTCACGTCGCGCGCCTCTTGACCCGCCGCGCTCTGCAGAGCGTTGCGCAGGCGGCGAACCGCCTCGCGGAGCTCGGCGCGGTGCCCGCGCAGGTCCCGGGCTTCGGCCTCCGCCCGCTCCTGCACCTCTTGCAGCCGGGTCTCCTGCCGCAGCGGGGGCGGGGACTGAGCGAACCGGATCCACCACGTGCCGTCCGAGCCGCCGAAGCCCTCGTAGTCGAACTCGAAGCGGCGGCCGGTTCCCTCGAGGAACGCGTGGAAGCCGACGGTGATCGCACGGGCGTCCGCGATCTCGTCCGCGGGCGCGAGCTCCGGCGACGGCGACCGCCCCTTCGTCACGACGGGGACCAGCCGCCCGGGCGCCGGTGGGGTGGGGTCTACGGTCCCGGGGACGGTGCGCACGTCCTGGCCCCCGAGGATCGCGGCCGCGCCCCATCCGGCGACGACGACCACCGAGACGGACGCGAGCATCGTCGCGATCCTGCGAAGGCGGCGCGCCCGGCCCCGGCGCACGACCGCTGCCAGGTCCCCCGGCGGTACCGGCACCCGATCGACCGTGTCGTCGAACGCCGACCTGACGTCATCCATCGGAGACCTCCAACCTCTTGCGCAACGCGGCGCGCCCCTGCGCGAGGTGCGCCTTGACCGTTCCCTCGCTCACGTTCATCACGCGCGCGACCGCCCGCGGGGGGAGGTCGCCGACGTAGTGGAGGACGAGCGCCTGTCGCTGGCGGGACGGCAGGCGCCGGAGCGCCCGGACGAGGTCGACGCGGTCGGCGCCCGGCCCGGCCCGATGCCCCCGCTCGCCCGCGGCAGCGTCCGGCGTCTCGGGACGCCTTCGCCGGGCGAGGTTGAGGGCCGTGGTCATGACCCAGCCTCCGGCCCATTCCTCGCGCGACAGCCGGCGCCAGCGCGCGTACGCGCGTGCGAACGCCTCCTGCGTGACGTCGAGCGCGGCCTGTCCGTCCGAGGTCGACAGACAAGCCGCGCGGTAGACCTGCGGGAACTCGGCCCGGTAGAACTCCGAGAAGTCCGCCCTCGCCCTGCTCGCGGCCACCGTCACCTCCACGCCCATACAAGGCCCCGGGAAGGATTTTGGGTTAGTCGGGCGCGGAAAAAGCAAGAGACCCGGTCCGGGGATGGGGACCGGGTCTCTTGCTGCTTCTCTTGGTTCCTACGGCCGAGCCTGCCCCCCGGTAACGGGGGATCTTTCGGCCTGCTCGGGCGCTACCCCCGCCGCTCCGGGGCGTTCGCGACGCTCGAGTCCCAGTAGACGGCCTGGCCGACGTCGGATGCGACGAGCTCCTCGATCGTCCACTTGACCGTCTCCGTGAAGTCCGACGCCTTGATTCCGTAGTCCGCGTTCGACACGGAGTTGCCGGACAGGAAGATGTTGCCCTTGTCGATCGTCCAGAGGTTGATCCCGGCGATGGACTCCGAGCCGAGGGCGGCCGTGACGGTGTCGGGGGCGCCGGGGCCCGTGATCTTGTTGTCGAGGATCCGCAGCGTGATGTCCTGCGCCTGGTTCACGTCGATCCCGTTGCGGGGCATGAACTTCTGCGTAGCGTCCTCGGTGCGGTGCAGCACGATCTTGTTGTCGCTGATCTCCATGAGGCCGCGGGCCGTCGCCCTGTGGCGCTCGTCCCTCGCGTTGAACACGTCGACGTAGAGGCCGGCGCCCACGAGGTCGTTGTCGTGCATGAAGACCTTCGTGTGGTGGATGTGCGGGTCGTTGAGGGTCGGCTCGGTCTCGGACGCCGCCGTGCGGTCGTTGGCCGAGTGAGCCGTGTCGAGGTATGCGAGCGCGTAGTAGTGGTCGGCGAAGATCTTGTTCCCGTAGATGTGCACCTGGTGGTAGCGCACGGTGTGGTCCATGCCGTCGTGATCCTCGTGGGCCGCAGGCTTGTCGCCGTGGTAGTGGCTGTCCTCGGCGAAGCCCGAGCTGTGGTGGTGTCCGTGCAGCCTTGCGTCCATGTAGCCGTAGATCGTGTTGTTACGGAAGATCGAGCCGTTGAACCCGTCGAAGTTGACCGCGCGCGTGTCGGTGATGAACGGCAGGTCCAGGCCCATCCCGTCCTTGGTCCCGACGACGTTGTTCTGGAAGATGCCGTCGAAGTGACGGAGCTGCCCGACGACGCCGAACTTGTTGTTCTCGATCACCCCGCTGGTGGGGTCGCCGGTCCGCTTCCGGTTCTGGTTGACCCTGAGGTCGCCGATCTCGTTGTTGCGCACCTCGATGCCCCCGCCGATCCAGTCGAGCGTGAGCGAGTCGGTGATCACGTTGTCCTTGACCACGACGTGGGCGTCGGTGTCCTTGATCTCGACCCAGGACACGTTCCAGTCCGAGATCACGAACGGGTCCGAGGCCGTGCCGGACCCGGCCCGGACGCCGTTCGCCGGGTTGAAGTCCTTCAGCTCGTCGATGAAGATGGCGTCCCGAGTCTGGTTGGGACGGTCTCCGGACTTCCTGGCGGCCGCGCCGGCCGCCGCCGGGAACACCATCACCGTGAGCAGGAGCGCCAGTACCCCTGCGAAGCACGTCTTGCGGGTCGTCGCCAGCCGCATCTGCTTCCTCCTTTTTCCTGAGCGCTGCCCCATTCGAGGTGGTTTGGGGCGTTCTACCTCCGTCTACGCCCGCGCCCCGGGGAGGTAACCGAGGTGACATAAGGTGGCGGCCAGCGCGGGGGAGCCGTCCCAACTCGGGCGGCTGAGAGGGCTTCGGCCGACCCCTCGAACCTGATCGGGCTAGCACCCGCGAAGGGAGACGCAATGGATGAGTAACGTCCTCGAGCGGCTCGACGCCGCCGGCGACTGGGGGATCGAGCCCGTCCCCCCCGAGCGCCGCACCCTGAGCGGGTTCGACCTGGCCGTGCTGTGGGCCGACCTCGGCGTCGGCCTCCTCGTCCTCGTGACCGGCGCCCTGCTCGTCCCAGGGCTGGGGTTCGCGGCCGCTGCGGCCGCCGTCGTCCTGGGCTCCGTGATCGGCGTCGCCCTGCTCGCGCTCGCCGGCGCCGCGGGGGCCGACCACGGGATCACGTCGATGGTGCTCTTCCGGCCGGTGCTCGGCGTGAGGGGATCGTGGATCCCCAGCGCGCTCAACGCAGCGCAGCTAGTCGGGTGGACCGCCGTCGAGCTGTGGGCGATGTCCTACGTCGCCGACCTCGTCTCGCGGCGGGTGTTCGGCTGGTCGTCGAGGCCGGTATGGCTCGCGATCGCGACGCTCGTCTGCACCGCGCTCGCGCTGTGGGGGCCGCTCGGCGTCACGCGCATATGGATGAAGAAGTTCGCCGCGTGGGTCGTCGGGGCGATCTGCGTCTTCGTGACGATCGCGGTCCTCATGACCGACGGCCTGGCCGACGCGCTGTCGCGGCCGGGCACCGGCGGCTTCCCCACGTTCGGGCTCGCGATCGACCTCGTCGTCGCCATGCCGGTGTCGTGGCTGCCGCTCGTCGCGGACTACACGCGCTTCGGACGCAAGCCGCGCTCGGCCTTCGGAGGCACGTTCGCGGGGTACCTGCTCGCGAACGTGTGGCTGTACCTGTTGGGGGCGCTGCTGGTGCTCGGGCCGGGGGCCGAGCCGTCTCCCGCCGGCATCGCGACCGGCGTGCTCGCGGTCGCGGGTGGTTCGATCGCCGGGGTCTTGTTCCTCGCGGGACTGCTCGCGGGCGAGACCGACGAAGCGTTCGCCGACGTGTACTCCGGCGCGCTCAGCCTGCGCAACATCTTCCCGGCGCTGTCCCGGACGGTCGCGACGGTCGGGATCGCCGGCGTGTCCTGCGCGCTGGCGGCGTGGCTCACGATGGAGCGCTACGAGAGCTTTCTGTTCCTCCTCGGCTCGATCTTCGTGCCGTTGTTCGGGATCCTCGTCGCCGACCACTTCTTCAACCGGCGCCGGCGCGTCGTCGTCGAGGACCTGTACGAGGAGGGCGGCGCCTACTGGTACTCGGGCGGCGTGCGCGTCACGGCCCTGTGGCCGTGGCTCGCCGGGTTCGTGCTGTACCACTGGATCGCGCCGACGGGGCCCGCCTGGTGGCTGGAGTGGGCGGACTCGCTGTTGGGTACGCCGCTCTCGGCGCGCTGGCCGTGGTTGAGCGCCTCGGTGGCGTCGTTCGCGGTTGCGTTCCTGGCGGCGTTGACGTTGCGCGGCCCCCGGAAACCCCGTGTCGCTCGACTATCATGACGGCCGACGTCGAGACGAGAGAAGGAAGACGATGAAGATCGAGGCGACCTGCGACACGTGCGAGCGGACGTTCCTGCTCACGCAGATCGGTCCGGGCTCGGACGCTCCCGGCCGCTGCCCCTTCTGCGGCGCCCGGTTCGCGCGGCATTACTCGACCGTCCTTGCCGAGACCGTCCGCGACGCCGAGAGCTCCGCGCAGCAGTTCGTCGCGATCCTCGGCCGTCTCCAGTCCATGGAGACGGGGTTCGACATCCACTTCGACCGGATGCTGAGATCGCTCGAGGAATCCGTCCGCGGGCACGCGCAGCAGACGACGGGCTAGCTCCTCCTCATGGCTCCGACCCGCGGGGTCCTCGTTGTCACGGACGACCCGACGCTGGAGCGCGAGGCGCGCTTCGCGTTCCCCGACGACTTCGACGTCGTCGTCGTGCGAGACGCACGCGACGCGTGGTCGGAGCTCGGTGCGTGGACTCCTGCGGTGCTCGTCGTCGACCTGATGTCCGGCAGCGCGGGGGGCTTCGCGCTCGGTAGCGACATGGCCCAGAGCGGCAGGCTCTCGAACCTGCCGATGCTCATGCTGATCGACCGTCATCAAGACGAATGGCTGGCGCGCCAAGCGGGCGCCGACGCCGTGCGAACCAAGCCGATCGACACCGCGGAACTCGTCGCGACCTCGCTCGATCTGGCGGGGGAGAACGCAAAGTAGCAGGTCAGGCCTATTGCGCCGGGTAAATTACATGCTTAGAATCACAAGAATGTGATTCGGGGGCATCCTTCCGGAGCCCGATGCAGGTGCGTGGACACGCAGGCCGTTCAGCGCAAAGAGCGCGCAGCGCGAAGACAGATCGGCGCTCCGGCATCGCGAACCGGAAACGCCTCTCGGATCCCCACGGGGAGGAGAGAGGAAAGGTCGGGGCCATGCAACGCATCACCACGAAACTCCTGCAACCGGTCGAATGGCAGACGCACGCGCGCTGCACCGAAGTCGACCCCGAGATCTTCTTCCCCGAGCGCGGCGGTTCGTCGAAAGCCGCGCGCGCCGTCTGCGGGGATTGCAAGGTGCGCGCGCAGTGTCTCGAGTACGCGCTGAACAACAAAGAGCAGTTCGGCATCTGGGGTGGGACGTCCGAGCGCGAGCGTCGTCGTCTCCGCAAGGAGCGCACGCTGCGCAGGTTGCGGACCGCGTCGTAGCGACACTGCAACGCGCGTGCTGCGTTGCGCGACCGCACTACAACCGAAAGACGGAAGCGTCACGTCGTCGCGTCGCGTCGAGGAAATGCTTGCACCTTCGTGATCAATCGTGCCTAATAACAGGTGAATGCGCGCTTGTCGCGCATTTAGTTGTGTGCGGTACGGGTTGGGAATTGGTTCCGGAGTCGCGTACGAGCGTTCTTCGGAAGGGGCTGACGAGACGCCGTCTCGTCTGAAGCAGGAAACGGAGGTGCCGGGGTTGGCAGCAAAGAAGACGACAGGAAGAAAGAAGTCGACGGGCCGTAAGTCGACCGCGTCGTCCGGTCGTTCGACCGGGACGCGGAAGACGACGGGCACGCGCAAGTCCACGGGCACGCGCAAGTCGACCGGCACGCGCAAGAAGACCACCGGTCGTAAGACCACCGGCGGTCGCAAGAAGACCACCGGCCGCAAGTCGACCGGTACGCGCAAGGCGACGGGCACGCGCAAGTCGACCGGGACCCGCAAGGCGACCGGCGCCCGCAAGGCGACGGGCCGGAAGAAGACCACCGGCCGTAAGTCCACGGCGCGGAAGTCAACCTCCCGCTAGGACGAGCTCCAAGGAGCGGCCCGGCTCGATCAAGAGCCGGGCCGCTTCCGCGTCCGGGTCCGGCATGTAGCGCTCGGGCGGGAGCCCGACGATCTCGGTCGCGTGCACCTCGGCCCCCTCGGCCGCAGCACCCGCGGCGACCGCCCGGTACGCGTCGTCGACGCCCGCGCGGTCCGGTTCGGTGACGTTCATCGAGACCTGCGTGAGGCCGCCCCCGACGTCGAGGCCGAGCGTCCGGACCCCCGCGCCGCCGAGCTCGGCGCGCACCCGCGCCGCGACGCGGCGCGCGACGTCCGGCGCGGCCCGCAACCACACGTTGAAGGCGACGAGAACGCCGCGCGCTCCCACGCACACCACGCCGCGGCGCGGGTCGATCGGCGTGACTCCGAAGTCCGGCGGGAGGTCGGTCTCGCTGCGCTCGATCAAGCGTTCCAGCCCGCCCTTCCTCAACGCGGGCAGCGCCGCGCACTCCGAGCGCGTGGCTGCGTGCGCGTAGAGGTAGACGGGGAGGCCGGCCGTCTCGGCGACCAGCGCACCGGCCGAGCGCGCCACCTGCACGACCTCGTCGACGGGGGCCTCGTCCACGACGAACGGGCACACGTCGAGGACGCCGATCCTGGGGTGGACGCCGGTATGGCGCGTGAGGTCGATCGCCGTCGCCTCCCGAGCGAGCGCGGCCATCGCGGCGGCGAGCACGGGAGCCTCCGCGGCCGCGGTGATCACCGTCCGGTTGTGGACCGCGTCGCTGTGGACGTCCAGCACGCGCGCTCCCGCTCCGGAGACCGACGCCGCGAGCCGCTCGATCAGCCGCCGGTCACGGCCCTCCGAGACGTTCGGCACCGCGACGAGATGATCCGGACGCCGCATAGCGCGCTACCGTAGAGGAGATGACCGAGTACGGGTACAGCGTCGAGGTGCCGGAGGGGTACGACGAAGCGGTCGTCCGCGCCAGGCTCGCGCTGAAGGCGCACGGTTTCTCGATCCTGTCGGAGATGCACGTCGGCGGCCTGCTCGGCCCCGAGGCGGGGTCCGAACGCCAGTACCTCTTCATGGGCGTGTGGAACAGCGCGGTGAGCCAGCGGCGGCTCGATCAGGAGCTGCAGGTAGCCGTCCATCTCCCCTGCAACGTCGTCGTCCAGGAGACGGGCCCGGCCGCGATGGTCGCCGCGCTCGACCCCGCCGACTCGGTGGAGGTGCCGGCCGGCGCCGGCGTCTCGGCGGCGGAGATCCTCGAGGAGGCGCGCGGGGCGCTCGCGCGGGTCCTCGGCGCGGTCGCCGAGCCGGCGGGCGGCTGATGGCCCGGTCCCCGGCGCTGCGCGCGATCCTCGAAGCGTTCCTCGGCCGGCTCGACGAGGTCGTCGAACGATCCGCGGACGCGATCTGGGACGTCGTCCCCTCCTACGAGCGCTCGGGCGATCCGCTGCGCGAGGACGTGCGTCACTCGGTCCGCGAGAACGTCGAGACGCTGGCGAAGGTCCTGAACGCCGGCCGCTCCATCCGTTCCGAGGAGCTCGAGCCCATCGAGCGCGCCGGCGCGCGCCGCGCCGAGGCCGGCATCCCGCTCGACGACGTCCTCCACGCGTACCGGACCGTGTCGCGCGTCTGCTGGGACGTGCTCGCAACCGAGTGCAGGAGGTACGAGGGCGACGCGCTGGAGCCCGCCATCGAGCTCGCCGAAGCGATCCTCGCGTACACGGACAGCATCTCCACCGCCGTCGCGGAGGCGTACGCACGCGCGCAGCGCGCGATCGTCCGCGAGCAGGAGGGGGCGCGCCGCGAGTTCCTCGCCGACGTCCTCTACGGGACCGACGCGTCGCCGGAGGACGTGCTCGCCCGCGCCCACAGCTTCGGCTACGACCTGTCGCTGAGCTACGTCGCGATGGTCGGGTGCGGCCCCGAGGACGACGGCCGCAAGGAGGCGACGGTCCTCAGCGCGGCCGGCGGCATCGCGTCGTTCGTCACCGGGGACCCGATCGTCCTGCAAAAGGCCGAGCAGACGATCGCGCTGCTCCCCGCGGACCCGGGCACGGACGCGGGCGTGGCTCCCTACAAGCTCGTGGCGGAGCTCGGCGACGGGTGGTGCTTCGGCGTCGGGGGGCCGGAGCCCGGCCTCGAAGGCATCCGGCGCGCCTACCTCGAAGCGCGTGAGGCGTTCGAGATCGGGAACGCGTTGGGCCTGCCCGAGCAGGTGTACCTGTTCGACGACCTGCTCCTGTACCACTTCCTACGCATCGAGCCGCCGGTCGTCGACCGGTTCGTAGACCAGATGCTCGGCCCCCTCCTCGAGTACGACGACAAGCGCAAGGGCGAGCTGGTGAAGACGCTGGAGGCGTACTTCGCCGCCGACGCGAGCGTGAAGCTCGCCGGCGAGGCCCTGTTCGCGCACCCGCACACGGTGACCTACCGCCTGAAGCAGATAGAGAAGCTCACGGGGTGGTCGCTGAGGGAGGCCGAGGACAAGCTGCGCCTCCAGCTGGCGCTCCGGGCGCACCGGCTCTCGTCGGCCCGCACGGAGCCGCCTGCTAACCTGCCCTGATCAGGGGCTTTTCGTCGCGTTGCGGCGCGCCCGGCCCCGTCACCGACACCTCCATGGGAAGTGAGACGAGTGCCTAAACGAGTTCTGATCATCGGATGGGACGGCGTCGACTGGAAGATCCTCCAGCCGATGCTCGATGCCGGCGAGCTGCCGAACCTGAAGGGGCTGATCGACAGGGGCGCGTACGGCGACTGCCTCTCGACGGTCCCGTCGCACTCGTGGTGCGCGTGGCCGTCGTTCATGACCGGCCTCAACCCCGCGGGCCACGCGGTCTTCGACATCCTCGAGCACAAGCCCGGCGCGACCAAGCGGCTGCCCGTGACGTACAAGTCGATCAAGAACCGGACGATCTTCGAGGACTTCACCGACGCGGACAAGACGTCGCTGGCGATCAACATCCCGCTGACGTTCCCGCCGCCGATGATCAAGGGCAAGGTGATCGGCGGGGGAGTGCTCCCGGCCAGCCGTTCCTACACGCACCCGGTCGAGCTGCAGCAGGAGCTCGACGCGAACGCTCCGTTCCCCGTCAACGGCATGAGCTGGACGACGTTCCGCAACCGGCCCGAGGCGTTCCTCGAGGAGTGCGCGGAGATCACGGCCAAGCGCCAGAAGTCGTTCGAGTACCTGATGGACACGACCGACTGGGACTTCGGCGTGCTCGTGTACGTCTCCACCGACCGCATCCAGCACTGCCTGATGGAGTACATCCACCCCGAGCACCCGGCGTATCCGGAGATGAAGGACACGGGCGTCGCGAAGCAATGCCGCGCCGTGTACCAGCAGCTCGACGACGGCCTCGCGAAGCTGCTCGAGCGGACGAACGACGACGACCTCGTGATCTTCATGTCGGACCACGGCCACCAGGCGTGCACGAAGGCCGTCACGATGGACCGCGTCCTGCAGCACCTCGGCTACCTCGAGTTCGGACGCGGCTCGTTCGCGTTCAACCTGATCCGCTGGGGGCCGGGCCGGCGCATCGCCCGGCGCATCTACGACCTGCTGAAGCTGCACGGCCGCATCTCGATCCCCGCGTCGCCGATCGAGTGGGCCAAGACGAAGGCGTACACGAGCGTCGTGTCGACGGGCGAGGGCGTCTCGGTGAACCTCAAGGGGCGCGAGCCCGGCGGCACCGTCGACCCGAAGGACTTCGAGAAGGTCCGCGAGGACGTCAAGCAGGCGCTGGAGGCGTTCCGCGATCCCGCCAACGGCAAGCCGCCGATCTCGAAGATCTACCGCAAGGAGGAGATCCTCCACGGCGAGTTCCTCGACACGGCCCCCGACCTGTTGCTCGTGCCGGCGCCCTTCTACTCGCTCACGCACGCGAAGGGGATGGTCGAAGACGCCGACTGGATGTCGGGTGACCACCGCATCGAGGGCGTGGTCGTCGCAACCGGGCCGGAGGTGACGCCGGGGCCGCTGAAGGAGACGGCCGAGCTCATCGACCTCGGTCCGACGGCGATGGCGGCGCTCGGGGTGCCCAGCGCGATCCCGCGCGACGGCAAGGTCCTGAAGAGCCTCGTCGGCGACGTGTCGTTCGAGGTCCGCTCCGACGGCAGCGCGACCCGCGCCTCGACCGTCGACGAGTCCGGCCTCAACGCGGACGAAGAAGGAGAGATCGAGGACCACCTCCGTGGCCTCGGATACGTCGAGTAGCGGAAATCCAAGCGCGAAGCGGGCCGCCTCGGCGGGACGCAGGAACAAACAGGAGGCGGTTTTGCGCGCACGCAGGTCTTGTCTATCGGTGCCGGGCTCTAGCCCGAAGATGCTGGCGAAGGGGCCGACGCTCCCCGCCGACATGGTGTTCATGGACCTCGAGGACTCGGTGGCCCCCCTCGCGAAGGAAGAGGCCCGCGGCAACGTCGTCGACGCCCTGAAGAACAACGACTGGGGCGACAAGACCGTCGTCGTCCGGATCAACTCGATCGACACGCAGTGGGCCGCCGACGACCTCAAGACGGTCGTCGAGGCCGCCGGGAGCTACCTCGACTGCGTGATGATCCCGAAGGTCCAGAGCTCGGACGAGGTGAAGTTCGTCGACCACATGCTCCGGATGATCGAGACCAACACCGGCCTCGGCAAGCGGATCGG
>DASQEJ010000201.1:0-2267 GCA_035633715.1 Actinomycetota bacterium
GATGTCGATGTCCTTCTCGTACTCGGCCCGCTTCTCCGCGACGAACCGCGCCCGCTCCTCGGGGTCTTCGATGGCCTGGATCTTGTTGAAGAAGACCGCGTTGACCGCCGGCTCCGGACCCATGACCTCGATCCGCGCCGACGGGAGCGCGATCGTCGCGTCGGGCTCGAAGCCCGGACCCGCCATCGCGTAGAGCCCGGCGCCGTAGGCCTTGCGCACGACGACGCAGAACTTCGGCACGGTCGCCTCGGACACCGCGGGGATCATCTTGGCGCCGTGGCGGATCATGCCGTGGCGCTCGACGGCGGTCCCGATCATGAAGCCGGGCACGTCGGCGAGGAACACGAGCGGGATGTTGACCGCGTCGCAGAGCCAGACGAACCTCGCCGCCTTGTCGGACGAGTCGACGAACAGCACGCCGCCCTTCTGCGCCGGCTGGTTCGCGACGATGCCGACGGTGCGGCCCTCGATCCTGGCGAGACCGGTGATGAGCTCGCGTGCGAAGTCCGGCTTGATCTCGAAGAACGACTCCTCGTCGACGATCCCGGCGACGAACGCGTACATGTCGAACGCCTGGCTCTCGTCTTCGGGGACGAGCGACTCGAGCGAGCCTCGGAAGGCAGGGGGCCGGGTCTCGACCCGCGGCGCCGGGTCGCGCCACGACTGCCCGAAGTAGGAGAGGTACCCCTTCGCGGCTTCGATCGCGGCCTTGTCGTCCGCGACGACCATGTCGCCGACCCCCGACACCTCGCTGTGCATGCGGGCGCCGCCCATCTCCTCGAGCGTCACCTTCTCGCCGATGACCTCCTCGGCCATGCGCGGCGAGCCCAGGTACATCGACGCGTTCCCGTCGACCATCAGCACGACGTCGCAGAACGCGGGGATGTACGCGCCGCCCGCGGCGGACGGGCCGAAGAGGCAGCAAACCTGTGGGATCGAACCCGACGCCTGGACCTGGTTGTAGAAGATCTTGCCGGCGCCGCGGCGGCCGGGGAAGAGGTCGATCTGGTCGGTGATGCGGGCGCCCGCCGAGTCGACCAGAAAGACCATCGGGTGCTCGTTTTTCCGCGCGAGCTCGATGACCCGGATGATCTTCTCGACGGTCCGGGCCCCCCACGATCCGGCCTTCACGGTGGGGTCGTTCGCCATGACGGCGACCGGCCGCCCGTCGATCCGCCCGACGCCGGTGACGACCCCGTCGGCGGGGAGGTCGCCGGCGAGGGCGTTGACGAGGAGGCCATCTTCGGCGAAGCCGTCGGCGGAGTCGAGCAGCAACGTGAGCCGCTCTCGCACGAAGAGCTTTCCCTGCTGGGCGAGCTTCTCGTGATACTTGGGCGCGCCGCCGCCCTTGACCTTGGCGGCGAGCTCGGCGAGGCGTTCGGTCTGTCCACTCACGCCGGGCATCCTAATTCGCCGCCGCGGCGCGTCCGGGGGGCAGGGCTAGCCCGCATGGGTCAGGGCTTTTCGCGTTCCCATGGTCAGGTCGCTTAGCGATTTGGTCCGCGCCGCGACCGAAGATCACCCCTGATCCCCCTGGCCCGCGGGATCTCTTCTCCCTAGCCTCGCTCCATACCGGTTGTCATGGCGGACGGCCTCGAACACCCGGTCTCGATTCGAGCGTGGGGGTGTTCTCGTGGGAAGAACGACGTCCGGCCGCGTCCGCTTTGCCGGCCTGCTCCTCGTAAGCGCGGTTCTCGCAACGCTGCTACCGGCCACCCTGGCTACCGTCGCCGCGCAGCCGGGCGACCCTCCGAGCGACGAGGTAGTCCGGCTGCGCACCGAGACGTCGAAGACCTTCCGGAACGACGACGGATCCCTTACGACTACAACGGCCTGCAGCTGACGTCGGCTACCACACACGCGACGACGGGGTCCGTCACCTCGAAGTACTTCTACGACGGCCTCGGCAACCTGCAGTGCATCACGGCGGCGAGCCAGACTGGGTGCCCAGGCGTCGGTGGAACCGGCCTCCTCAAGGACTACGAGTGGGACGACCTGAATCGCCTCGAGAGCGTCCAGACCTGGAACGGCTCCGGTACGCAGACCGCCAATACGCGGTACACGTACGACGCGCTCGACCGGGTCGTGAACGAGACCGAGTCGCACTCGATGAACACGACGAACCGCAAGGACCGAACGACGATCTTCACGTTCCTCGGCCTGACTGACCTCATCACGATGGAGGACGTCACGGGCGGTCTGTCGGAAAAGAAGACCTACACCTACGACGCCTACGACCACAGGATCTCGATGGTCGACGACCCGGC
>DASQEJ010000202.1:0-3317 GCA_035633715.1 Actinomycetota bacterium
GGGCGTGACGCTCGACGGCGCCTTGTTCCCGTACAGGGGGCCGCCCTTGTAGAAGTACTCGTGGTAGGCGTTGAAGCCGGTGTCGATGACGGCGACGACCACGCGGGGCTCGGCCTTCTTCGTCTTTCCGGCGGCCGAAGCGGGGGCCTGGAAGGCGGGCACGACGAGCGCGGCGGCGACGATGGCGCCGAGGGCGCGGCGGATGAGACGGGCGTTGATGTCCATGCCGAGGAGGTTCTCCGCGGGGGACCTCATCCCTCCGGCGGGGTGCTGTCGCCGGGGGTGCTCTCTCGGCCGGGCCTAGCTCCTCGGCCGCGGCGCCCACCCGGCCCCCCTGGAAGATCGAGCCGATCCCGACGACGAAGCCGAACGCGGCGAGGGCCCAGTAGATCCAGGCCGGAGCGAGCGGCTGCTGGGAGGCCCGGGTGATCCCGAGGGCCCGGGCGAGCTTGCCGAGGCGCGACCGGGGGGCCGGACACGTCAGTCCCCCACCTTCAGCCACACCAGCAGGTCGACGTCCACGAGCCCCTCGTCCCGCCACCGGAGCACGTCGCCGCGTTGCGTCGTCGACCTTGCTTCGACGGCGTCCAACTGCTCGGCCGGCACCATGACCCTGTCGGTCTTCTTCACGAACCGCAGGGGAACGATCTGGACGCGTTCGGCGACGCCGCGGACCAGGTCCCGCCCCCGGAAAGGGTTCGGATCGACGTGGGCGTCGAGGCTGAGGCGGCCCTCGATCGGCCCGGGACGAACACCCGTCTCGGCGCGGAACGAGATCGGCCCCGCGGTCATGAGCTGCTGGCCGAAGTCCTCGTCGACCTCGACGGCGGTGGCATCGAGCCGTGCGATTCCCAGCTGTCGCTGCTCTTGGGTCGCGGTCGCTCCGTAGCTGGTGACCCACCAGGGGTCGCGGCCGGGCCGGAAGGCCACGGGGACCTTCCACTCCTTGCCGGCCTCGGCCTCGAGCTGGCAGCACTCGAGCTCCCAGGTAGCAGCCCAGATAGGAACGAGCATCCCGCCAGCGTACGCGCCGAGTGCTCCTTAGGGCTCGGGCTCCCGGTCGACGTGGGTCGCGGTCCTTCCCACCATGAGCCGCACGGCCCGGTTCATGTTGGCGGGGACCAAGCTCGTGTTCGGATGATCGCCGGCCCACACGCGGAACAGCTCGTCCACGAATCCCTGTCCGACTTCCTCGACGCCCCTGAAGTCGACGACGACCTCACGGAAGCGCTCCAGATTGCGAGCGAGCCTCTTCGCCTCGGATCGTGAGACGAACGGGACGTCGAGCTCGAACAACCGGACCGTCGTCCGAGACCTGTCGAACGCCAGCGTGTCCTCGTCCGTGTACTCGTCGAAGATCGACGTGAGGTCTCGATCGGTAAGGGGGTCGATCTCGAACCCCACCACGGTCCCCTTCCCGGCGTGGGACTCGCCGATGGTCTGGTCGCTCCGCGCGTTGTCGACGACCCACTTCCAGCCATTGCTCGCGATCGAGAACAGCTCCACGGCCTTCGAGGTGAAGAAGATCCCTTGCCCGGTGTGGCGCTCGGGATCCGTCGTCATCTTCCCCTTGGAGATCTCCTGGATCGCAGCGACATGGTCCTCCAAGCCCACCTGACGACGAACGTGCTCGAACGCGCCGACGCCTTGGTCGGCGATGACGAACGCGAACCGTTCACCTCGGCCCCCGACGGTGGCTCGCACGGTCGCGGACCCCGAATGGTCGATCGCGTTGTTCAGCATCTCGGTGAACGCGTAGTCCGCGATCCGGGACGCGTTGCGGTTGAGCCGATCGAGATCGCCGACCGCGGCGCGGACCTGTTTCCATACCTGGTCCTCCTGGAGGCCCTTCGTCTCGAACGTGCTCTCGAAAAGGAGAGGCCGGCGGTAGCGCCGTCCCCGTCCGGCGCCGAGCGGCTCGAGCTCGCCGCTTTCGACCATCTTTCTGAGGTGGTACTGGATCGCCTGCCGCGTGAGCCCGGAACGCTCGAGAACGTCGCCTATCGACGCCTCGCCTCGGGCGTCCAGCAGGTCGTGCACGAGCGATGGGATCGTCCCGGCCCGGGTGGATCGAACTTCCGGCTGCATTTTGGCATTTTGGCGGAAGGTCGCATAAATGTCAAAATGCCAAAGGCGATGGGCCCGGCCGTTCCCCCTGGTCAGGGGGCGAAGACCCCACAAATGCCACAAGGATCGAGCTGCAGGACGGCTGATGCCGCCGAAATGCCAAAGGAACGAGGCTTCCGCGGGCCGAACGAGAAAGGCCCCCTTGCGGGGGCCTCTTGGTTGCAGGGGCGGGATTTGAACCCGCGACCTCCGGGTTATGAGCCCGGCGAGCTACCAGACTGCTCCACCCTGCCCCTCGACTCTACCAAGCCCCGCCCCCGCCCGAAAACGAACGTACGCTCCGACTCGTGGACGAAGACGAAGGCTAGGAGCTCCTTCGCAGCACCCGGCGTCACGATCCCCTGCGGCCCCAGCGCTCCCCCGGCGGGTTCAAGGGCGTCGAGCTCAACCTCGTCGGGTGGGGCGCCCTCGTGGCGTCCGGGCTCGCCGCCGGGGGGCTCAGCGCAATCGCCGGCACACCGGCTGCCGTCGCGCTCCCGGCCGGCGTCGTCGCGGCGTGGGCCACCGCCCTGACCGTCGACCACCTCCGGTGGCGCGACAAGACCACGGCGATGGGCACGGACGGGCTCGACGCCGCGACGGGCGAAGAGATCGTCGCCCGCCTCCGCGAGCTCGGCGTCGACGCCTCCTACAGCGAGTTCGTCGACGAGTACGAGGGCGAGGTCTACACGAGCAAGAGCATCGTGTGCCGCAACGCCGACGCGGCGACGGTCGAGACCGTCATGGACGAGATCCTCGGCCGCTAGCTACTCGGCGTCGGTCGCCGCGTCCTCCGTCAGCAGATCGGCCTGCTCGAGGAGGCGGCCGAGCTCCTCGATCAACCGGCCGTACTCCTCGAAGTCGCCGGCGGCCAGCGCGTCCTGGGCCTCTTCGTAGACGCGCCCGGCCTCCGCGACGATCGCCGCGAGCTCGGGCGACTCGTCGCGGGGATCGCCGGGATCCTCGGGCTCGGGCTCGTCCTCGTCCGTCGGATCCACCGGATCGTCCTCGTCCGGGGCCTCCACGTCGAACAGCTGCGCGAGCGCCTCGTCGAACGTGTCCTCGAAAACGACCTCGTCGCCGAGCACGAGCGCGACCTTCTTCAGCTCGGGGATCCCGAGGTTCTCGGCCGTCACGAACATCGGCTGCACGTACAGGATCGACCCCTCGACCGGGAGGATCACGAGCGAGCCGAAGCTCACGATCGAGCC
>DASQEJ010000203.1:0-6277 GCA_035633715.1 Actinomycetota bacterium
GAGCGCGTTCCGGTCGGCCTCGACGAAACGCTCGAGGTGAAGGCGCAGAATCTCGGTGGTCTTCTTTGGCAGCGTGATGACGCGGGTCTGATGCGTCTTCGTGGGTCCGAAGATCAGCTCCCCGTCTACGTCCGCAAGAGACTCCGCTACTTCTACCCGCCGCCGCAGGACGTTGACGTGCTTCCTCCGGAGCGCAGCGGTTTCACCCCACCTCAGGCCGGCGAACGCCAGCAGGTGGATCAGCGCTTCGTACCGCTCCGGTACGGCCGCCCCGATCGCTTTCACTTGATCGGCACCGATGAAGTTCATCTCGCGTACGACGCTGCGAGGGAGCTTGACGCCGACGCAAGGGGAGCGCCCGATGTAGCCGGATTCGACGGCGGCGCGGAAGATCGCTTGGACTAGGAAGTACGTCGACCGGACGCGAGAGGGGCTCAGCCCCCCGTTAGAGAGCTCGGCGACGAAACGCCTCACGTCGATTGCTCGCACCTTCGCCAGCTGCATTGACCCCAGGGCCGGGACGACGTGCTTTCGGAGCAGGGTCCGGTACCCGGAGATCGTGTGGGGCTTGAGCGCCGGCTCGGTCGCCTCCAGCCAGTCCTCTGCCCAGTCCTTGAACAGGGTCAGACCTAGGGACGGGTCGATGTAGGTGCTCTCGTTGACGCTGACCTCCATCTTGCTCGCGAAGCGCTTCGCGTCGGCCTCGGTGTGGAAGGTGCGGCTCCGCTCGACACGGTCGGGGTCTCGGTGGCGGACGTTCCAGGCGTGGCCGACGCGAGGCGTCCTTGCGCTTCCGGGGGACTTTCTTGATCGACGCCACTCGCCACCACCTACGCCTTGCGGACTTGTTGCGGACTTTCCGCTCCTCACGGGTGCGTGGCAGAGGGGGCAAAGCCCAAGATCTAGCCCCGCCCTGCGGTTTCGTGGGTGCCCCCGGCAGGATTCGAACCTGCGACACCAGGTTTAGGAAACCTGTGCTCTATCCCCTGAGCTACGAGGGCCAACGAACCGAGTCTAGACAACCCCTATAACGGCAGAAGCCGGTCCTCCGCCCTCGGACCGGCTTCTGCAGAACTTGCTCGGCGCTACTAGCCGGGCGCCGTCGCGCTCGAGCCCTCGAAATGGTCGTCGCCTGCGAAGACGGCCCGGAAGCCCTGGCCCGCGGGTGCGTTCTTCCCCTTCGTGTCCATCGTGGCGACGCCTTGGTCGTTCGTCATCGCGAAGCCGAGCGACGTGCCGCCTGCGAAGAACTCGACCATGCGACCGGCCACCCCGCTCGCCGCGTCCGCGTCGGTCAGCGTCGCCGTCGCGATCTTCCCGGTGCTCTTGGACTTCGACACGGTCAGCGCCAGCGCCGAGACCTCTTTCTGCACGGTGATCGAACGGACGTCCGCAGAGCCCAGCAACAGGTCGCCCTGTCCGAGGAACCTCGCCGTCAGGTCGTACGCGCCGGGCTTGTCCGACACGCCGTCGTACGTCACCGACGCGACGCCCTGCTCGTTCGTCACCGCGACGAACTCGTGGGCCACCTCACCCGCCGACATGCGGAACGTGACCTGGGCCCCCGGCACCGGCTCGCCGGTGACGGTGTCCCGCAGCTCGGCCTCGAACGTCGCGACGTCGGAGTACTGCACGCTCTCGGAGGTGTTGTCCGTGAACGCGATCGACGTCGCGCTCGGCTCGGGCACGTCGATCGCCCGGACCGCGGCCAATGCGTTGACGCGTCCGTACCCGACGATCGGGTCCCAGCCCGGCGAGTAGAGGTCGTCGGAGGTGTCGAGGATCGTCTGCACGATCAGGTCGGCGTTCGCACGGGAGCGCTCGCCGCCGATCCGGTCGTAGAGGAGGGCCGCGACGCCGGCGACGTGCGGCGACGACATCGACGTCCCGTGCAGGCTGTCGTAGCCGGAGTCGTAGCACGTCGACGCCGCGGAGCGGAGGTACGTCGAAGCCACGCCTCCGTCGCAGAAGAGGCCGTCGCCGCCTGGCGCCGCCACGACGGGCTCGAGACCCGGCTCTTCCGCGTTGCGGTCGACGTTTACCGGGAAGTCCGTGTACCAGGCCCGCATGTCGTCCCGGTCGGTCGCGACCACGCAGATCACGTTGCGGGACAGCGACGGGTACTCGCACGTCGGCTGCGCGAAGTTGCCTGCAGCGGCGGCGATGACGACGCCCTTGCTGCGGGCGTACTCGAGCGCGTCCTCGGTCTTCGGGAAGCCGTCGGGGCCGAAGTGGCTGAACGGCGGGATGTCGCCGATCGAGAGGTTGACCACGTGCGCGCCGTTGTCGGTCGCGAAGCGGATCCCGTCGGCCATCGACTGGTCGAGGTCGGCGGCGCCGCCGGTGGCGCGCACCGGGATGATCGTCGAGTCGGGCGCCACGCCGACGACGCCGGTGCCGTTGTTCGTGCACGCTCCGGCGATCCCGGCGACGTGCGTGCCGTGGCCGTCGGTGTCCTGCGGGTCGTTGTCGCCCGAAGAGACGTCGGACCCGGGCAGCACGTTCAGCTTGTCGCACGCGAAGTCGGGGTGGCCGAGGTCGACGCCGGAGTCGACGATCGCGATGTTGATGCCGAAGCCCGTCGCGTTGCGCTCCTGCCACGCCTGCGGCGCCTGGATCTTCGTCATGCCCCACTGGAGGTCGAACATCGGGTCGTTCGGGTCAGCCGGGTAGGTGCCGCGGCCGGGGGCCGGGGTGGGAGTGGGCTCGGTCGTCGGGTCCACGGTGGGGGAGACCGTCGGGGTGGGCGACGGCGACTCGGTCGGCGGCGTGCCGTTGCCGTTGACGACGAAGCCGGAGGGGTAGTCCTCGTAGTCGTAGACGATCCAGCTGCCGCCCTCGTCGACCGCGTACGTGCCGGCGATCGAGATCGTGACGGGCTGGCTGCCCGGGCTGATCGACAGCGGGACCTCCTTGCCGGCCGCGTCGAGCATCGTCGTGTACGTCTTGGTGAGCCGCGTCGGGACGTCGCCGATCGTCGGGTCGACCTCGGCCGTCAGCGTCGGCAGCTTGTACGCGGTCGTGCCGACCCACACGGTCGGGTTGTAGTCGACCTGCCCGAGCGCGTCGCCGACGGGGGTCTTGGCCCAGAAGTCGAGCGTCAGGCTCGTGACGTCGCCCTGGATCGTCCCGGTCCAGTTCGGGTCGTAGGGACCGTTCGGGGCCCCGTTCCCGGCCCCCGGGATGTCGTGCCACTCGGAGTAGCCCCCCGCGGTGGGCTCGTTGGTGTCGAACGGGTGGCCGTCGACGAGGTAGAGGTCGGCGTTGCCGATGCCGCTGGCGGAGTGGAAGTAGTAGCGCGTCCCGCCGGTGGGCTCGCTCGTCGGCGGGGTGGTCGGCGCGACGGTCGGGGACGCGGTCGGGGATGCGGTCGGGTCCGGCGACGTCGTGGGCGGAGTCGTCGGCTCCGTCGAGTCGCCGAGGACCGCCTGCACGGCGGCCAGAGCGTCGACCAGACCGTGGCCCTTCTCGAACGACGTCGTGTTGTCGGGGTTCGTCGGGTCGGTGAGGAGGCCGTAGGCGGTGCCGAAGGCGAACTTGTGGGCGGTGTCCTCGAGCACGCCCTCGATCTCGGCCGGGGTCAGCGTCGGGTCGGCCTGGAGGAGCTGGGCTGCGATCCCCGCTACGTGCGGCGCGGCCATCGACGTGCCCGAGAGGCTCGCGTAGAGGTTGGGAGGGTTCGTGACGAACCCGGCGTGCGCGTTGCAGACGGGGAGGGTGACCCGGCAGGTGGACGTGATCACGGTGCCTGGGGCCGAGACGTCCGGCCAGCTCTCGACGTCGGTCCTGTTGCCGCGCGACGAGTCGGTGCTGATCGTCCCGGCCCTCGTGCCCGAGCCCTTGTCGTCGTAGTTCGCGACGCAGACGAGGCCCGGCGTGGGGTTCACGCACTCGGCGACGGTCGTGGGGGTCGTGCCGTTGCCGCCCGCGTTCCCGGCGGCGAAGACGACGGTGACGCCCTCGCGGATCAGCGCCTCCTGCAGCTTCCACGTCGCGCTGTAGAGCACGTCGCCGTTCGCCGCGTACTTGCGGTAGCCGCTGCCCCACGAGTTGTTGACGACCTTGATCGCGGGAGCGACCTGGTCGTGATTGTCGAGGACCCAGGCCAGGCCGTCGAGGCCGTTCTCGACTGCGATGAACGTGCCGACGCTGACGCCGTAGAGCGTCGCGCCGGGGGCTGCTCCGTGGTACGTGCCGTTCGAGGCCGCCCCGGTCCCGGCGACGATCCCCGCGACGTGCGTGCCGTGGCCGCCGGCCGACGGGGTGTCGGTGTCCTCGAGCTCGACGACGTCCTTCGGCGTGCGGCACTCCTGGAAGCCGCCGAGGAACGCGTTCGTCGCCGGCAGGGGAGAGGTGCAGACGATCTTTACGTTGCCGCCCATCCGCGACGCGAGGTCGGGGTGGGTGCCGTCGACGCCGGAGTCGATCACCGCGACGCCGACGCCGCGGCCGTCGATCTTCGTCCCGTCCGGGAGCGTCACTGCGCCGTCGAGCACGGCCTGCCCGCGGGTCGCCCTGTGGGAGGAGTTCGTGGAGAGGCGGACCCGCCGGTTGGCCTCGACGTACTGGATCGCGTCCGCCCGAGCGAGCTCGGCGAACTCGGCGGCGGAGCCGTACGCGACGAAGACCTCGATCGCGTCGTAGACCGTGCCGGTCTCGAGGCCGGCGGCCCGGGCCGCGGCGAGGCCCTGGGGCAGGGAGGCGGACGGCTCGACGTGCACGAGCGCGCTCGCGCGGCCCGGCGCGTCGAGGATCTGGCGGTCGACCGGAGCGGGGCCGTCCGCGATCGCGGCCTCGACGGGCGCGCCGGCGACCAGCCCGGCGAGCAGGGCTACGACCGCGAGGAGCGCGATCGTGTGGACGCGGCGACGCAGCGCGAAGCGCATGTGGTTCCTCCCATGAAAAGACGGCCCCAACGGGGTGGGCGGGGTCCGAGCGGTCACCCGCCGCTCCGCCTCACCCCGGCTTGTTCTGTACCGGGGCGGAAAGTCCTGCCCGGAAAAGCACGAACGCCCCCGCTGTTCGCGGGGGCGTTCGCTCGTGTCAGAGCCGGATCTACGGGGTGGACTGGACCGCCGTGTAAGCGTTGACCCTGCCGTGCCCGACGATCGGGTCCCAGCCGGGGGTGTAGAGGTCGTCGGCCGACTCGAGGACCTTCTGCACGACGAGGTCGGCGTTCGCCGCCGAGCGGACCCCGCCGAGGCGGTCGTAGACGAGGGCCGCGACCCCGGCGACGTGGGGCGACGACATCGACGTCCCGTCGAGGGTCTCGTACCCGGTCGAGTAGCAGACGGACTCGAGGCTGCGGAGGTAGGTCGAGACGATGCCCTCCTCACAGAACGTGCCCTGGCCCCCGGGGGCGGCCACGACGGGCTCCATGGTCGGGAGGGTCTCCCGGTCGGCGTTGACCGGGAAGTCCGAGTAGTAGGAGCGCATGTCGTTGCGGTCGGTGGCGACGACGCAGATCACGTTGCGCGAGAACGACGGGTACTCGCACGTCGGCTGGGCGAAGTTCCCGGCCGCCGCGGCGATCACGACACCGGCGTTGCGTGCGTACTCCATCGCGGCCTCCGTCTGCGGGAAGAGCGCGGGGCCCGCGTGGCTGAACGGCGGGATGTCGCCGATCGAGAGGTTGATCACGTGCGCGCCCTTGTCGGTCGCGAACCGGATGCCGTCGGCCATCGCCTTGTCCAGGTTGCTCTGCTCGAACACGGCGACCGGCATGATCGTCGCGGCCGGGGCGACCCCCGCGACGCCGAGGCCGTTGTTCGTGCACGCGCCGGCGATCCCCGCTACGTGCGTGCCGTGGCCGTCCTTGTCCTGCGGCGTGTTCGGCGCCTTCCTGGACCCGATGTTCGAGCCGGGGTGGACGGCGAGCTTGCCCGGGCAGGAGAAGTCCTCGTGGCCGAGGTCGACGCCGGAGTCGACGATCGCGATCGTGATCCCGCCGCCGTCCGCGAGCGGCCACGCCTGGGGGGCCTGGATCTTCTGGAGGCCCCACTGGTCGACGAAGAGCGGGTCGTTCGGCGCGGAGGTGGTCTGCGCGCTGACGCCGGTGAGGCCGAGCGACAGGGCGGTCGCGATGAGCGCTGACAGGGCTACGACGCGGCGGTACGAGAACGGACGCATGTTGATCCTCTCGGTCGCGGGACGGACGTAGCGCGTCGGGGGCCGCGCTGAGTCACCATTTCTTTGCCGAGTCGGAAAGTCCTGCGTGAAATGTCCGAAATGTCTGCTTGCTACGCTTGGTCGTCGGGGGGCTGCGGCGCTCCTGCTC
>DASQEJ010000204.1:0-2926 GCA_035633715.1 Actinomycetota bacterium
CAGCGCGTCCTGCGGACGAGACGGATCGAACGGGATCGCGCCCGGCGCGTCGACGCCCGGACCGGCGACCACGACGTCCGCGTCCCCCGGAACCTCGTCGCAGAGCCGGATCGACCACTGCGGCGGCGCCGCCGCAAACGATCGTGCGGCCGCGTCCCTCGCCTGCGGATCCCTCGTGACGATCGCAACGTCCAGCTTCATCGTCAGGCGACGTTCGCGTAAGCGTCGCAAGCCACGTGTGGCGCCCGGCACACGCTAAGGGGACAATCGACCACGTGGAAGCCGCGTTCTTCGACCTCGACAAGACCATCATCGCCAAGTCCAGCCCCCTCGCGCTCGGACGTTCGTTCTTTCGCGAGGGCTTGATCGGGCGGTCGTTCCTGCTGAAGTCGCTGTACGCCCAGCTCGTCTTCGCGCTGATGGGAGCGGACGAGTCGAAGATGGAGCGGATGCGGATCGAGGCGGCGAAGCTCACCGCCGGGTGGGAGCAGGAGAAGGTCCGCCAGGTCGTCAACGAGGTGCTCGAGGAGGTGATCTCGCCTCTGATCTACGCGGAGGCCCTCGAGCTGATGCACGACCACCGCGCCGCGGGCCGGCTCGTGTGCATCGTGTCGTCGTCGCCGGAGGAGATCGTGCAACCGCTCGCGGACATGCTGCGCACGAACAGGTTCATCGCGACGCGTCCGACGATCGTCGACGGCAAGTACACCGGCGAGCTCGACTTCTACGCGTACGGCCCCCACAAGGCCGAGGCGATCCGGTCGCTGGCGGACGAGATCGGGATCGACCTCGAGCGTTCGTTCGCCTACTCAGATTCGGTCACCGACCTGCCGATGTTGGAAGCGGTGGGCAATCCCGTCGCGGTCAACCCCGACAAGGGGCTGCGCCGGGTCGCCCTCGACAAGGGGTGGACGATCGAGGCGTTCCGCAACCCCGTTCCGCTGCGCAGCAGGCTGCCTCAGTTCCGGCCCCCCGAGGTGACCGTGGCGGGGCGGGTCGTGGCGGCGGCAGGCGTCGCCGGCATGGCGGCGGTGGCGTGGTGGCTCACCAGGAGAGGCGCTTCGAGGGCCGAAATAGGGTGATCCGATGCGAGTGACGAGAGCGACGACGACCCGGGTGCTGACCGCGGCACTGCTGACGGTCGCGCTCTTCGGAGGGCTGTTGTCGCAGACCGGTAGCCTCGCGGCCCCCACGGAAGCCGAGCTCGAAGCGGCGCGCGAACGCCTGATGGAGCTGGAGGCCGACTTCCAGATCGTCGTCGAGCGCTACAACCTCGTCCACGAGAACCTCACCTCGATCCAGGCGCGGATCGGCACGACCGAGCTAGAGGTCCGTTCGATCGAGCGCCGGATGGGCGTGCGCCGCGAGACCGCGGTCGGGATCGCTCGCGAGCTCTACATGGGCGGATCGAACGAGGCCCTCGAGGTGGTGCTGTCCGCCGACGACTTCACCGAGGTCGAGACGCGGCTCGAGTACCTCAGGACGTCGCAGCAGGCCCAGTCGGAGGTCTTCGAACGACTCGCGGCCGATCGCTCCGTCCTCGAGGGCAAGCTGAAGCAGCTAGAGGAAGACCGGGCGGCGGCGCTCGCCGCGGAGCAGCGCCTGGAGGGGCTGCGCGAAGAGATCGAGCTCAAGCTCGCCGACCAGCGCGACGAGATCGAACAGCTGAACGCCGCGATCGAGCGGGCCGAACGCCTCGCCGCCCGACGAGCGGCGGCTGCCGAGGCGGCCGAGGAGGCCGCGCCGTCGGTCGTGCCCGCGGTCCCGGCGGCCCCCGCGCCGGCTCCGAACGGCGGCGCGCAGGCGGCAGTGGACGCGGCCCTCTCCCAGCTCGGCAAGCCCTACGAGTGGGCCGCCGAGGGGCCCGACTCGTACGACTGCTCGGGCCTCACGCTGTGGGCGTGGGCCCATGCCGGGGTCTCGCTGCCGCACAACTCCGGCATGCAGTACGCCGCCACGCCTCGGGTGGCCCAGTCCGACTGGCAGCCCGGCGACCTGTTGTTCTTCGGGAGCCCCATCCACCACGTCGGGATGTACATCGGCAACGGGCAGATGGTCGAGGCCCCGTACACGGGGGCCCAGGTGAGGATCAACTCGGCCCACCGCTCCGACTATGTAGGAGCAGGTAGACCGGGGACCTAGTCGTCCTTGCCGTCGGAGTCCAGGTCGTCTACGCCCTTCTCGACGTCGTTGCCGACCTCTTTCACGTCCTTGTTGTCTTCCTTGTCGCACGCGACTCCGGTGGCGCCGAGCATCAGTCCGGCCGCCATGAGGACCGGCATGAGCTTGCGGGTCATGGATGCCTCCTTTTCGCTAGGGGACTCTGCACCTGGGGATACCCGGTTTTCGCCACGCTAAGCATCCAATCGGCTACGTAGCGTTATCCACAGGGAACGGGGGCCGGGCGGCGAATCCCTCGGACATGAAAGCAATGCGCCTCCTGCTCGCCGGGTTCGCCCTCCTCGCCGCGCTTGCTGCGCCGGCGGGAGCCCACGCCTGTCACGCCCCCGCCCCGAAGGGCGCGCCCACGGCGTGCGGGCTGTCGAAGGTCGGCGCGGTCGAGGTCTCGGAGGCAGCCGGAGCCGGACGCGTCGAGGTAAACGGAAAGCTCGCGGCGGTACTCCAGCGCGACGAGGGCATCGTCTCGCTCGTCGACGTAAGCAAGCCCTCGAAGCCGAAGGTGCTCGGCCGCTACGACGGCGGCATCGAGCAGCAGCGGGCGGGCGACTCGCTCGACGGCGACCTCGCGTTCTCCTCCGACGGCAAGTGGCTCTTCTACGCACGGCAGTCGACGCAGATGTCGGCCGACGGCCTGCTCGTCATCGACGTCTCGGACCCGTCGGCCCCCGAGCTGCGCTTCTTCCAGCCGGAGGGCGGCACGTTCCGCGTCGCGGTGTACGAGGCGGAGTCCGCCACCTACGTCATC
>DASQEJ010000205.1:0-8064 GCA_035633715.1 Actinomycetota bacterium
GGCCTCGATCTCGCGCGGGTTCTCCTTGCGCCACTTCCCGCGCTCCGGCGGCGTGACGACGTTGACCGGCGTCGTGCGGACGGCTGCCGCCTTGGCCCGCAGCGACTCGTCGAACGGGACCTCGAGGAACTCCAGCACGCGCGCGACCTCGGCCTCCGGCTCGTCCACGAGGTCCTCGTAGCGCACGCGCACCGAGCGCTCTCCCGCCGCCGCGAGGTCCCGCAACGCGTGCTCGTTCGACGAGGCCCACTGCTTGGCGCACACCACCTCGAGAGGTCCGGACGAGTCCTTCTGCCATCCCGGGTACAGGACGAACTTCCACCACTGCGGGTCGACGCCCGGGATCGAGTGCGGCAGGCGGTAGGTCCGGTAGCGAGGGGTCCGCCACGCGTTGATCAACGAGTTCACGTTCTCGCGCCCGTCGCGCACGAGGTGCACGTAGCGAGCGTCGGGGAAGAGCGCGTCGACGAACGAGACCCTCAGCGCGTTGCGCGGGGTCTTGTCGATGAGCCTCCGGCGCGGCCCGGCGACCAGGAAGAAGGCCCTGCGGATCCTCTGCGCGGCCTTGGCGTCGACGTCCGCGGCCGTGAGCGCGTTCGAGGCCCACCCGCGTAGCGCCGGGTGGTAGTCGGCCTCCCAGACCTCGTGCGCCTCGCCGGGCCAGTGCGCGAACACGAGGGCCGATCGCAGCACGGAGTACAGCAGCGACGTCCCCGAGCGCGGCGCGCCGATGACGAACACCGGCCGGTCGAGCCGGCGGCCGGCCGCGTAGGCAGGAAGATGCGTCGCCTGACGCGCCCGCAGGGCCGCGCGGTTCAGGTAGTCGCGCGGCCCCGGCTGGAAGTTCGTCCTAAGGCTCTTGCGGATCGTCTTGCGGTCGACTCTCATCGGCGACCGATCCTAGGCAGGCTGCGGCGGGTCTTCGACGCACGCCTCTTGATCCCGTCGAGCACGACCTGCTCCTCGGGGTCGATCCCCATCCGCTTCAGGGCGGCGAGGTACACGACGACGCCGGCGACCATGCCCGCCGCGTCCACCCACACGGAGTCGCCCGGGATCGCCCGCCACGCGAGCAGGAAGGCCGCGCCCACCAGCGTCGCCACGACCGGCTTCGCGAACGACCGCCCGAACGGCTGGACGCCCACGAGGACCTTCGCCTCTATCACCCGAGCGGTGTTCACCAGAGCGGTCACGATCGCGTCGACGATCGCCATCCCGAGCACGCCGTGGCGCGGGACGAGCCACGCGCCGAGCCCGAGATACAGGGCCACACCGGCCGCCGAGTTCGCCAAGTTGACGCCCGGCCTCCCGGTCATCGACAGCACGTAGCCGGTCGGTCCGGTCCCCGTGTAGAAGAGGTTGCCGAGCGCAAGGACGGCGACCGCCGGCGCGGCCCCAACGGCCTTCGGGAAGAACAGCTCCAGAAAGACGTCCGGCATGATGATCAGCGCCGCGAACACCGGGAACGAGAACGTCGCTATCCAGCGGTTGATGGTCTGGTAGAGCGACTCGAGCCGGTCGATGGCCCCCTTCTCGTGGAGGTCCGAGACCACGGGGGCCCAGATGTTCACGATGCCGCCGAGGAAGACCGTCGCGGGACCCTGCAGCGAGAGAGCCGCCGCGAACAGCGTCACCGCCTCGTCGCCGCTGTAGCGGCCGAGCACGAGGATGCCGAGGCCCAGAGACTGGACGCCGAGCAGCGACGCTCCGCCCTGCGGCAGCGCGAACTTGACCATCTCGGCGACGGACGCGGACGGTTGCGCCCCACGCTCCTCCGCCGTCATCAACCGGCGGAAGTACCACCCGGCGACGACGGCGGCGACCGCGACGCTGACCATCAACGTCGTGAGCGCCGCGGCGGCCTGGAACCCGGCCAGCAGCAGACCGACGCCGACGACGAACCGGATGCCCGGCTGGACGACGTTGCCGGCGATCACGGACGGGACCATCGTCTTGTACGCCTGCGTGCAGTACCGGAGCACTTGCAGGAGCGCAAACAGCGGGACGTAGGGGGCCGTCAGACGGAAGAGGGCGGCCAGCTCGGAGCGGCTCTCGCCGACGTCGGGAAATCCCTTCGCGAGGGCCTCGGCGCCGAGCAGCACCGCGACGACCACGAGCGTCGAGCCGAGGAGCGCTCCGCGGATGCCGATGCGCGCCGCTCCCCGGACGCCACCGGGGTCGCCGATCGCGCGCGCCCGTGTGATGAAGCGCATGGTGGCGTAGTTGAAGCCCGCGAGCCCGAGCTGCGCGGCGATCCCCAGCACCTGTGCGACCACGCGGTAGACGCCGTAGGCCGCCGGGCCCATCAGCTGGATCGCGACCGCCGTGAAAAGAAAGCTCAGGCCACGCTGGGTGACCTGGCCGACGATCTGGACGGCGCCGCCCTTGGCGACGACCCGGACGTCGCGCGCGGCCTCCTTCGACAACCCCTCGTCGCGCAGGGGATCGCGGGGATCGCTCAAGCCGCGCGGCGGCGCCGGAACGGCACGACGCTCACCGGGAGCCGCATGCCCGACGCCATGGCGATGCCCATCACGAGCATCACGATGAGCGAGTAGATCGGCTCGACGTAGAGACTGAGGATCACGCCGTGCGCGGCCGCGATCACCACGGCCCACGCCGCGGCCGTCGACAGCTCAGCCTCCTCGCCCTCCTTCGAGCGCGCCGCGGCCCGCGCGTGCAGCCCGGCCGCGGCGTAGAGGACGGCGATCGCGAGGGCGCCGGGGATCCCCGTGCGGAAGAGGTAGTTGAGGTACGTCGAGTGCGTCCCGGCCCGGGGCACGTAGCGCGTCCCCTCCTTGACCGTCCCCGACTCGGTGCGCGGCTTCTCGGTCCCGTAGCCGAGGATCGCGTAGACGCCGCCGAGGCTGTCCAGCGTCTCGCGGTAGAGGTCGTCGCGGGTGTTCACGCTCGCGCCTCCGCCGGCCCGGCCGTTCAGCGGATCCACCTCGTACTTCACGAGGAACACCCCGGTCAGCACGAGCGCCCCCGCAAGGCACGCGGCGACCACCTGGACCTTCTTCGGACGCCCCACGACGCCGTCGACGATCAGGTAGAGCGCGCCGATCGCGATCGCGCCCCACGCTCCTCTGGCGAGCGAGAACCCGGCTCCGAACAGACACGCGACGATCCCGGCCCGCCCGAGCAGACGCCTGCGCCGGTCGTCCCGCCACGACAAGAAGAACGCGAACGGGAGCAGCGCCGCGGACGCGCCGGCGTACGTGAGCGCGTTGCGCGGGAACGACCGCATACGCGGGACGGTGTTCGCGGGAGCGAGGCCGACGTTGTCGTACAGCAACGTCACGCCCGCCGCGTCCAGCTCGCCCTCGAAGGCGCGCGCCGAGCCCTCGAAGCGGACGACCAGGCTGTTCTCGTACGCCTGGAACTTCGGCCGGAACACCTCGAAGGCAGGGAGCTCCTCGTTCGCCTCGGCGACTTCCTCGACGGCTCGGCGCAGCTCGAGCGACCCCGCGTTCACCGAGCGCGCGTACTTGATCATCCCGATGTTGTTCGGGAACGCGTCGACGCCGTACGCGGCCTCGACGCGCCGCCGGGCGCTCGAGTCCTGGAGGGCCTCGATCGGCACGCCGATCCACTGCAGGAACACGGCGACCGACAGGACGACGACGAACCCGACCAGCCCCGACGCGAGCTGGACGCGGCTGTCGTGCGACGCCAGCGCGTCGACGACCGTCAGCACCGCGGCGCTCGCCACGACCTGGATCCCGAGCAGCAACAGGAAGTGCTTGAAGTCGAGCGAGGTGATCACCAGCACGCCGAGGCCCGTCCACACGACGAGGAACACCGGGATCCAGATCCACCGGCCCCCGCGCGGCAGGCGACGCTCGCGCAGCAACGAGACCCCCCACCGGATCGTCACGGCGGTCCAGCCCGCGAGGATCACGAACGGGAGCATGTCGACCATCCAGCCTGCGATTCCCATGTAGAGCGGCGACACCAGCGCCCACGGCATCGGGAGCACGAGCGCGAGCGCGACGGCCGCGACCGTGAACGCCCATAGCCCCACCACGCCGGGCCCCACGCCGCCGATCAGGGACGCGACGAGGCCGACGACGAGCCCCGCAGCGGCGAGGGCGTGGAGAGGTCGGAACGAGCGTTCGGTAGTCGGCACCCCGGCAGGCTACCGGCGCGTCACGCGGCCGTTGCGGTGCGCCGGGAGCGCAGGAACATCACGCCGGAGACGACGAGGGCGAGCGCGTACGCGACCCACTCGAGCGCGGCGCCGAACGGCGCTCGGGCGATCGCGAGCACCACGATCCCCGTCAGGGCCAGCAGCGCGGCCGCGAGCGCCGGTACGAGCCCGAGCCCGTCGCTGAGCCCGGCCTCCGGGAACACCGACTTCATCAGCAGCCAGCCCGGCACGGCGAGCAGCGCCAGCACGACGAGCATGATCGGGATGCGCAGGAACGACCCGTCCTCGGTCTCGGACTCCGGCAGCGGCGAGTCCGCCGTGAGCTCCTCGGGGATCGTCTGGTTCGGCCGGAGCACGAGGGCCGCCGGGCCCTCGGCCGTCCCGAAGCCGAACGTCTGGGCGTTCGCCCCGGTCGCGTTGAAGACGCTCGGGATGACGACGACGGGATCTCCGCTACCGGCTTGGTCGAGCACCTTCTCGACGTCGTCCAAAGAGGCCTGCGACAGCTCCTGGTAGTAGTCGCCGCCGTCGGGACGCTCGGAGGCCTGGCGATCCAGCAGCAGGTCCGGGGTGCCCAGGTAGTAGGCGGCGCGGTCCTGCATCTCGGCCGGCACGGCGAAGCGCGTGACGTTGCCGGCCAGCTTGGCGAAGCCGTAGATGCGGACGTCCTCGGGGGCCTCGTCGTCGACGACGAAGACCACCGGGGTGTCGGGGTCCTCCTCCTCGAGCAGCGCACGGACGCGCAGCAGCTCCTCCTCCTGAGCGGGCTTCAGCCACGCGTCAGAGGCGTCGTTCCAGTGGGACTGCTCGAGCCCCGACGTGAAGTTCGTCCCGACGACGACCGCGAGAGCGAGCACGCCGACGAGAGCCAGCATCGAGACGCCGCCGCGGGCCGACACCGCGAGGAACCACCGGGCGGCGAAGTAGACGCCCGCGCCGACGAGGAGGATCCACGACAGCGTCGTGTTGAAGAAGCGGTAGTACGGATACGCGACGCCGGCGAGGAACCCGAAGATCCCGGCGAGCGGCGCGAGCCAGACGATCGCGACGCGCGTGAGCTCGTCCTCCGCCGCACGCTTCCCCGCCGCCAGGAGGCCCGCCGCGCCGATCAGGAACAGGGGCCCGTTGAGGATCGGGCGCATCGCTTCGAGCCAGCCGGCGAGCCGCGTCTTGAAGAACTCCGCATCCGCCGGAGGGGGAAGCGCCGCGTCGCTGAGGGGAGCGGACTGCCCCCAGACGCCGACCTTCCAGATCAGGTAGGTGACTACGGCGGCGGCGAACGCCGACACCAGCATCGGTCCGTCGTCGCGAACGACCGAGCGCAGGTCGAAGCCGCGGAAGACCCATCGGGCCGCTGCCATCGCGCCCAGCACGAGGCAGAAGATCACGAGCGTCGTCGGGTGCGTCAGCCCGGACAGCACGAGCAGGCCGCCGAAGATCAGCCGCGCCGGCCACGATCGCCGCGACGGCTCGATGAAGAACAGCGACGCGCCGAGGAAGAACAGCGTCAGGACGTTGTCGAGATAGCCGCCGAACGGCGGCGTGAGCAACAAGCTCGCGGATCCGAGCGCGACGGAATGGAAGATCAGCGGGTCACGCCGTTGGCGGTAGGCGAACCCGGCGAGCAGCAGCGGGATCACGACCCTCAGCCCCACCGCGAGCAGCGCGGTCGGCGTGAGCAGCGCGGCGCCGCCCATCTCCCTCAGGTACGCCGCGATGACCGGCGTCGTCACGCGGTACCCGCCCGAGTACATGTCGAGCGGCCCGGTCGCCTCGAGCAGCGTCACGGGATCGTTCGCGACGAGGGCCTCGGTCCTCCACGTGTAGTACGCGGGGTCGTCGGCGGGGGCCGGACGCCCGGGGTCCGCCACGAAGGTCCACCCGAAGATCACGAGCAGGATCCCGGCCGTAGCGAGGAACGCCGCGGGGTGGCCGAGCCACCTGTCGAGGCGGGACCCGCCCTCGTTACCGGGATGGGGGCGGACGCGGTCGGTCAAGGTCGAAGAATCCATGGATGGCGGCATCCTACCCGGCGCACTCGATGTCGGGGAGCATCTCCGACGGGATCGCCAGCTCGAACACACGGTCACCGGGCGACAGCACGCCGCCACCGGCCACGGCGTCGAGGTCGTCGGCGTTCTCCTCGAGCCGGTAGTCGCCGAGCCACCGGGCGACCTCCTCGACCGTCACGCCCTCCCGCTCGAGCGCCTCGTCGTCGAGGAAGACCTCGGTCGGCCACACCGCGTCGGAGACCGGGCCGAACGCGGCGTCGATGTCGCGCTCGACCTCGTTCGGGTCGATCCCGAACCCGTCGACGGCCGCGGCGTCGGGCTGCTGCCCGTGGTCCGCCGTCACGACGATCACGTAGTTGCCGCGGCCCACCTCCTCGTCGACGACCTCGACGATCCGGCCCAGCTGCTCGTCCGTCTCGATCAACGACTCGCGCACCTCGGGCGAGTCCATGTTGAAGTAGTGGCCGACACGGTCGATCTGCTTGAAGTTCGTGAACAGCAGGTCGGTCGTCGCGTCGGCGCCGTAGCCGCCCTCGGTCACGAGGTTCGTGAGGACGTCGCCGTGGAAGCGGATGAACGCGGGCGTCTCCTCGACCCGGTCCGGCATGTCGAGAATGGCGTTGTCGAGCCAGGCGCCGTCGATCGCGCCGTCGCGCGCGTCGAGCTCTTCGAGATGTCCGTCGAGCGTGTCCACGGAAGTCACCGCGTCGGGCAGCGTGTAGTGGTCCGGGTTCGTGATCCACTCGTTGGTCTCGACGTCGAGCCACACCGCGTCGTCCTTGTCGCCGCGGAACTCGGCCCCCTTGCCGATCATCCCGAGGTGCCACGGCTCGTAGCCGAGCATGCCCACGAGCGCCCGGCCCGCGCGGCGCTCGTCCCAGATCTCCGCGATCGTCGAGCGCTGGAGGAAGCGCGACGACTCGCCCTCGAGGAACGCGTCGACGACCTCCCCGCGCTCGTCGCGCACGGGCACGCCCGTCACGCCCGCCTTCCACGGATACACGCCGGTGCCCAACGTCGAGTGGACCGCCGGCGTCACCGACGGCGACGAGCCCACGGTGGCGTTCGTGTAGGAGACCCCGCCCGCCATCAACCTCTCGAGGTTCGGCCAGTCCCCGTCGTACATGCGCAGCGTGTTCCATCCCCCACCGTCCAACACGATCGTGAGGATCAGGCGCGGGCGCCCGACGTCAGGGAGCTCGACGACCTCTTCGAGCACCTTGCCGTCGCCGAAGTTCCACGGCACGTCGAGGAGCGCCGCCGTCGTCGAAGCGATGTCCGCGGTCGTGGCCGGCGTGTCGACGCCCGCGTGCGCGGGGACCACACCCGGCCCGTAGAACACGAGTGGCACGTCTTGCAGATACGGCCACGGCCCCGAGTGGCTCCATCCGTCGCCGCCGCTGGCCATGTACGCGGGCGTCCTCGGCAGCAGCGAGATCTGGCCCGAGCGAGGCTCGAAGTAACCGCGGCGCGTCCGTTCGAGCCACGCCTTCGGCAGCCCGCACGCCTGCTCCCGGAAGGACGGCACGGGGCCGAGCCGGACCTCCTCCAAGGCCTGGAGCGCGATGCCCGCGAGCGACACCGCGACGACGAGCGCCGTCAGAGCAGCGGCGAGGCGGCGCCTTAGCGCGCCGCGGCCGGGGCGTCCGCTGGCCGCAACAGGCCCGCCCGCTTGAACCACGCCCCCAGCGCGGCCATCCCGGCGAGGAACACGACCCCTGCGCCCGCGATCAGCAGGCCCTTCGAGTCGTCGCTCCACGCGATCTTCATGATCCCCGCCGCGAGCACCCAGGCGAGGTTGTAGGCGATGTCGTACAGCGAGAAGGCGCGGCCCCGGAAGTCGGCGCCCAGCGCCTCTTGCACCAGGGAGTCCAGCGAGATCTTCGCCAGGAAGAAGCC
>DASQEJ010000206.1:0-5861 GCA_035633715.1 Actinomycetota bacterium
CGCGGGACTACCGGTCGCGCTCGCGGGGGCCGGACCGTCGTTGCTGGTGGTGGTGCCGAGGCCCGAGTCCGCTACGCGCGCAGAGCAGGTGCGACGGATCTGCAGGGAGCGGCGCTCGGGATGGAGGGTGTTCGTCAGCGAGTGGGAGCCCGAAGGGGCCAAGGCGCAGCCTTAGACCGGGTCAGCTCGTGATCTCGAGCAGCCCGTCCATGCCGTAGTGGACGCTGCAGTAGTAGCCGTAGACGCCGGGCTTGAGGTGCGAGGTCTTCACCAGCGTGCTCGCCGGGCCCCCGATGGTCTCGGACTGGAACAGCGGGCGACCCCTCTTGTTCGTGTCCTTCGAGACGATCCGGTGGTTGTTGGCGACGACTGCGGTGTCGAGGTTGTAGAAGCGGAGGTCCGATCCCTTGGCGACCTCGTAGGGCACGCCCTGGCAGTCGGTTCCGACGCAGGCCGCGGTCCCCGGGAAGAAGATCCCGTTCGACAGCGGCGTGCCGCCGGCGGCGAAGACCGGGGCCTCAGCGGCTCCCAGCGGCTGGAGCGAGGGGAGCGCGTCCGGTCCACCCACGGCCGCCTGGGCGGACGGAAGCAGGGCGAGCGACACGGCTGCTAGGAGAAGCGGGAGCTTGCGCACGAGGTCTAGGTTAGGCGACTGCGGGGGCAATCCTGCGTAGTTGCGCCCTTTGGCCCACAGTTGCCGCGAACCGGGCCGGACGCGCAGCGGGAGCACCATCCCTCTGCCGGCGCTCCCCTCGGAGGGCCGGCGGCACAGGTGCTCCCGGTGCGGCCGTGCGTCGTTCCTTCCTGGCGCCTTTATTCCCTCCGTCCCGGAGTCGTAACCGTCGAATCTGCTCGGCGGCTGTCGCGGAGGTCGATGGTCTCCCGGCCCGATCCCGTCCTGCGGTCCTCCTCGGCGTCCGTGTGGACGACGCGGCGGTCCCGCTCGTCGTGCTCGGCCACCGCTCGGCGCTCGAGCTTGGTGTGCCAGCGGGCGCCGAGCGTGCCGCCGACGATGCTTCCGAAGAACATGGCGGCGAGGGCGGCTATCGCCAGGCCGGCGCCCCAGCGGAGGACCTCGCCGTCCGCGGGGAGCTGGCTCGAGTTGAACGGGGTGCGCAGGTCCTCGGTGGCCCCGATGCCCGCCGCGATGGCGCCCACGGCGATGCCGACCACGATGCCGAGCAGCGCGACGAGCGCGCCGTTCGCCGACCCCGCCCCGCGGCTCATGCGTCCGGCGGCGTACCCGCCCCACATGTAGGAGACGAACTGCGCGACGACGAGCCCGACCCCGGTCGCGACCCCGACCTCGGTCGCCTCGCCCGGTGTGAGGTCCTCGCTCAGGCCGAGGCCGACGAGGATCCCGGAGATCACGGCGGTCAGGACGAACATCGCCCCGAACGCAACGAGGGTGCCGGTGAGGACGGCGCCGAACGAGACGCCACCTCTCGCCGCCACGGCGTCTCGCCGGGCGACCTTCGTGCTGTCCGCGTGGGAATCGTCTCTTCTGCGACCGAACATCGTGACCTCCAGAGTGGCGGGAGTTGTGTCACATAGGGTTCCCACTTGGGGACGCTCCGTAACCTTTTCCTGCCATCTATCTCCAGGAGGCGCGCCATCCGCTATCTGGCCGTAGTCGACGGCGAGCACTATCCGCCGGTCGTCGAATCCGCACTGAACGAGATCGCCGCAGGGGGCGACGAGGTCGTCGCCGCGCTCCTGGTGGGGGGCCGCGAGAAGCTCCCGGCAGAGGGGGTCGAGGCCTACGGCGACGTCCAGGTCGTCCTGGGCGACGACCCCCGTGCGGCGCTCGACGACTTCCTCTCCGAAAACGAGGTCGACGCCGTCGTGGACCTCTCAGACGAACCGGTCCTCGACTACCGGCGCAGGCACGTGCTGGCGTCGATCGCCTTGTGGCGCGACACGCGGTACCTCGGCGCGGACTTCGAGTTCCGGCCCCCGCCCCGCCCGCGGCTCGCGACCAAACCGTCGATCGCGATCGTCGGGACCGGCAAGAGAACGGGGAAGACCGCGGTCGCCGGTTTCACCGCCCGCGTCCTGACGGAGCGCGGCCACCGGCCGGTCATCGTCGCGATGGGCCGCGGCGGTCCACCCGAGCCCGAGGTGCTGCGCGGCGACGAGGTGTCGCTCGAGCCCGCGGACCTCCTCGCGATGGCGGACGCCGGGAAGCACGCGGCGTCCGACTACGTGGAGGACGCGCTGCTCGGCCGAGTGCCGACCGTCGGCTGCAGACGCTGCGGAGGCGGCCTCGCCGGTGGCGTCGAGATCTCGAACGTCGCCGCAGGGATCGAGGTGGCGGGGGAGCTGCCCGGTGACCTGCTGCTCCTGGAGGGCTCCGGCTCCTCGATCCCGCCGTGCCGCGCCGACGCCACGATCCTCGTCGTCCCGGCGTCGATCCCCGGCGAGTACCTGACGGGGTACATGGGGCCGTACCGGTTGTTGCTCGCGGACTTCGTGGTCGTTACTATGTGCGAAGAGCCGTTCGGTTCTCCCTCTCAGGTCTCCCGCACAACCTCCCTCATCCGGGATTCGTGGTCGCCGGAGACCAAGCACGAGATCGAGCTGGTTCGAACCGTCTTCCGTCCCACTCCCACTCGCTCGGTCCAAGGGGCAGAGGTGGTCGTCGCGACTACGGCCCCCGAAGCAGCCGGGGAACCCATAAAGCGTCACCTCGAGGGGGAGCACGGATGCCGGGTGGTCGGGATCAGCCATTCGTTGTCCGACCGCACGAAGTTGAAGCAGGAGCTGAAGGACGCCGGACGAGCCGACGTCCTGTTGTGCGAGATCAAGGCGGCCGGGATCGACGTGGCGACGAGGGAGGCGCTTCGGTCCGGGATGGACGTCGTCTACATGGACAACGTCCCGCTCCCGGTGGACGGCGGGAACCTCGAGGCAATGCTCGGCGAGGCGGCGGATCTCGCGGCAGGAAGGCACCCAGAAGGTGAACGAGAAGCGACGTAAGCACATCTTCATCACCGAGAGCGAACGCGGCCTCCCGTACTCCAAGGGATTGACCGCTTCCTCTCTCATGGCGACCGGACTCGGCCCGGGCCGCGCGTACGCGGTCGCGAACAAGGTCGAGGAGGAGCTGCGCGACTCGGGCTCCGCGTTCGTCACCGAGGAGGCGCTGCGCGACCTCACCGTCCGGGTGCTGCGCCGCGAGGCGGGCGACTCCTACGCGCAGGCGTTCGTGAAGTGGCAGTCGGTCGCCGAGCTCGACGTGCCGTTGATCATCCTGCTCGGCGGCGCGACCGGCGTCGGCAAGTCGACGATCGCGACGCAGCTCGCGAGCCGCCTCGGCATCACGCGCGTGGTGTCCACCGACGCGGTCCGCGAGGTCCTGCGCAGCGCGTTGACCGAAGCGATGTTCCCGACGTTGTACGCGTCGTCTTTCGACGCCGACAGCGCGGTGCGCCAGCCGATCCCGCACTCCGGCGACAAGCTGATCATCGGGTTCCGCGAGCAGGCTGCGGCGGTTGCAGTCGGCGCGCAGGCGCTCATCGATCGCGCCATCCAGGAAGGCACCGACATGATCCTCGAGGGCGCGCACCTCGTCCCCGGCTTCCTGCAGAGCGTCGAGAGCGACAAGGCCATCGTCGTGCCGTTGCTGATCACGGTCGACGACGAGGACCTGCATCGCAGTCATTTCTTCCGCAGGGGCCGCGACTCCAGCTCCCGCGGCGGGGACAGGTACCTCAACGCGTTTCGGAAGATCCGCCGGCTGCAGAAGTACATGGTGTCGTCCGCGCTCATGCGCGGCGTCCCGACGATCGCGCACTACGACCTCGACGCGACGCTGTCCGAGGTGATCGACCACGTCATCAACAAGGCCCTCGAGTCGGTCGAGAAGGGCGTCGAGGTCGGTGGCGCGGACGAGAGGCTGATCGAGAAGGCAGTCGAAGCGGTGGGGCGGACGAAGTCTGACGAAGGAGGCACGCGTGAAGTTGTTTCTTGACACCGCGAACCTGGACGAGATCCGGGAGGGCGTCCGCTGGGGCGTGCTGCGCGGTGTGACGACGAACCCCAGCCTGTTCGCGAAGGAGAAGAAGGACTTCCTCCCGCTCGTGCGCGACATCCTCTCGCTCGTGGACGGCGAGGTTTCGATCGAGACGTCCGGCGACGACACGGACCTGCTCGTCAGGCAGGGTCACGAGATCGCAAAGATGGCCGACAACGCGGTCGTGAAGATCGCGTTGACGCCGAACGGGCTCGCCGCGACGCGTCAGCTCGCGAACGACGGCATCAAGGTCAACGTCACGCTCGCGTTCACTCCGGCGCAGGCGATCCTCGCCGCCGAAGCGGGGGCTTACATAGTGTCCCCGTTTGTGGGTAGGCTTGACGACGTCGCCACGGACGGGCTGCGGCTGATCTCCGACATCTGCGAGATATTCATCGTCCAGGGCTACGACACCCAGGTTCTTGCGGCGAGCCTTCGGCACCCCATCCACGTCACGGAGGCGGCTCGCCTCGGGGCAGACATAGCGACGATGCCGTTCAAGGTCTTCGAGCAGCTCGTGAGGCATCCGTTGACCGATTCCGGGTTCAAGCGATTCACCGACGACTGGGAGCAGGCGAAGCCCCATCTGGGTGAGCTTCCTCCCTCGATGCAAGAGGGGTAGGACGAGAAAGTGGCAGAGACAATGGACCGTTCGGTACTCGAATCCAAAGCGGTCTCCGAGCTCAAGCAGATAGCCAAGTCGATGGACCTCAAGGTCACCGGCTTGAAGAAGGCCGAGATCGTCGAGCGCATCGCGCGCGGCGGATCCAACGGCGGGTCTTCGTCCGCGCCCAGCCCGTCTCGCAAGCCGCGCGAGAAGGCCCCGGCCCCCGCGCCCGCCGAGCCCGCTACGTCCGAGGGCTCGTCCAAGCCGTCGTCCGAGAGCTCGTCGAAGCCGTCCGCCGGCTCGTCGGAGGCGTCGCCTCCCGCGGCCCAAGGATCGTCCGACGGCTCGTCGTCGCAACCTGCGGAATCGACGCCCACTGCCGTGCGCGACGAAGGCGCGGTCGACGACCGGGACCGCCGCCCCGACGACCAGAACCGTCGCCGGCGTCCTCAGGGACGTGAGAACAGGTCGCGCCCGCGCGAGAAGGCCGAGCCGCGCGACGCACGCGGCGGCGGTGGCGGCCAGGGTGGCGGAGGCCAAGGTAGCGACCGCGACGGTCGCGGCCGGCGCAGGCGCCGTGGACGCGGCGGCGGCGCACCCGTGCCGCACTACATGCGCGACGAGCGGTGGGACGAGCTCGAGGCCGAGGACGACCCGAACGCCGAGGTCCGCACCGGCGTCCTGGACCTGCTGCCCGAGGGCTACGGGTTCCTCCGGACGAGCGGCTACCTCCCCGGCGACAAGGACGTGTACGTCTCGGTGTCGCAGGTGCGGCGGTTCCACCTCCGCAAGGGCGACGAGGTCGAAGGCTCCGTGCGCTCGCCGAAGGAGTCCGAGAAGTACCAGGCCCTCCTGAAGATCAAGACCATCAACGGCCGTCCTCCCGAGGAGGTGCAGCAGCGCCCCCGCTTCGCGGACCTCACGCCGCTGTACCCGCAGGACCGGCTGACGCTCGAGCAGCCCGACAACCCGCGCTCGATCACGCCGCGGATCGTCGACCTCATCGCGCCGATCGGCAAGGGCCAGCGCGGGATGATCGTGAGCCCGCCGAAAGCCGGCAAGACGACGGTCATGAAGGAGATCGCGAACGCGGTCCGGAAGAACAACCCCGAGACCCACCTCATCGTGCTGCTCGTCGACGAGCGCCCGGAAGAGGTCACCGACATGCAGCGCTCGGTCGACGGCGAGGTCGTGTACTCGACGTTCGACCGGCCCTCCGACGACCACATCCAGGTGACG
>DASQEJ010000207.1:0-3342 GCA_035633715.1 Actinomycetota bacterium
CCGCCGCATGGACGACACGCAGGCTTCGAACGCACCCGGCGCCTCGATGATGGGGGGCTTCCTCACCGTCGCCGAGGTCGCGCGGCAGCTGCGGGTGTCGAACATGACCGTCTATCGACTCGTGAAAGCAGGCGACCTTGCGGCCGTGCGCGTGGGACGCGGCTACCGCATCCGTGCGGAGGACGTACGCAAGTACCTGCAGCAGCGATATATGGATGCGGGTTAGGCCGCCGGGCACCGGCGGCGCCACGGGGACCGTCCTGCGGGGCGGTCTTTTTGTTGACCCCGCCGCTACCAGTTCAGGCGGCCGGGCGTGAGGGCGCCGCTCGAAGAGGCCTACGAGAGGCTGCTCGCCGCCCCCGGCGTCGTGTTCCTGCTCGGGGGCATCGACACGGGCAAGACGACGTTCGGGATCGAGCTGGCGCGGCGTGCGGCCGCGGCCGGCATCCCGGCGGCGATCGAGGACGCAGACGTGGTGCAGTCGACGATCGGTCCACCCACGACCGTGGGGCTGAAGCAGGTCCGCGGCGAGGACGACCTGACCCGCGAGGGTCTCCGCGCCGCCGACAAGCTGGGGTTCGTCGGCTCGCTGGCGCCGAAGGGCCACCTCCTCCCGCTCGTGACCAATGCTGCGAAGCTCGTGCTCCGGGCGAAGGAGGCCGGGGCGCGCCTGGTCGTGGTCGACACCACGAGCCTGGTCTCCGGCATCTACGGGCAGAGCCTCAAGTTCTTCAAGATGGACCTGATCGCCCCGGACTTCACCGTCGCGTTCGAGCGCGGCGGCGAGCTCGAGCCCCTCGTCGGGATCGCGCAGCGGTTCGTGCCCGGTGAGGTGATCGAGATCGAGGTCTCGGACGACGCCCGGATCCGCACGGTGGACGAGCGGATCACGTTCCGCGAGGAGCAGTTCGCCTCCTATTTCGCGGTCGGGACGTCCCGCTGGAGGGTGAAGCCGACGGTCTTCATGCCGACGCTGCCCCCGGAGTTCGACGTAGCCCTGTTGGACGGGTTGGTCGTGGGCATGGAAGATGGGCGAGGATCGTGCGTGGGCATAGGCGTCCTCGAGCACGATGCGACCGAGGACCTGCTGCGTATGGTGTCGCCCGTGACCGAGGGCGTCCGGGGCCTGCGGCTGGGGTCCGTCCGGATCGACACGTCCGGACAGTCCCGCGGCCCCGTGGACCTGAGGCAGCTCTTCGGGTCCGAGTAGAAGAACGTAACGAGAAAGGAAGCCAATGCCGTCTTTGATCAAGAAGCGCCGCAAGAAGATGCGGAAGAAGAAGCACCGCAAGATGCTCAAGAAGACCCGCTGGCAGCGGCGACAGCAGGGTAAGTAGCGGCGGCTACCGGGCTCCCAGCGTCACGTCGAGCCCGGCGGCCCTAGCCGTGGCCGCGCGCGCCCGGCGCCGCGCGGCGACGTTTCGTCGCTCGTCGCTCGACAGGCCCCCCCAGATCCCGAATCGCTCGCCGGCGGTGAGCGCGGCCTCGAGGCAGGGCTCCTTCACGGTGCAGCCCGAGCAGATGGCCTTGGCGGCCTCGGCCTCCTGTTCGGCGGGAGGGAAGAACATCTCGAGCGGCAGCGTCTTGCACGCCGCCGCCTCCTGCCACGTTTCCAGGGGGGCCATCGGGTCTCCAGGGCGGGGTAGTGGGGTTTGCGGAGTGTAAGAACCGGCGACCGCGGCAGTCAATGGGCTTGACTTCTTTGGGGCCCCGAGCCGGAGGGGTCGTTAGGATGCCCGGCGTGAAGAAGAGGGAGACGCTCACCTTCCTGTCCGACTACGGGCTGGAAGACGAGTTCGTCGGAGTGTGCCAGGGCGTCGTCCTCCGGATCGCCCCCCACGTCAAGATCATCCACATCCACCACAACATCCTCCGGCAGAGCATCCGCCACGGCGCGATCGTCCTCGAGCAGTCGATCCGCTTCATGCCCGAGTCGGTCCACCTCGCGGTCGTCGACCCGAGCGTGGGCTCGGAGCGCCGGGCGATCGTGATCGAGTCAGGTTGGGGCGAGGTCTTCGTCGGCCCCGACAACGGTCTGCTGATCCCGGCGGCCGAGCAGTGCGGCGGCCTCAAGCGCGCGTTCGAGATCACGGACCGGAGCTTCCTCCTGACCCCGATCTCGCGCACGTTCCAGGGCCGGGACGTGTTCTCGCCCGCCGCGGCCCACATCGCGAACGGCGTCGACCCGTCGGACTTCGGCCCGGCCATCCCCACCGACGACCTCGTCTGTCTCGAGATCCCCGAAGCGTGGGTTCACGACGACCACCTGCACGCCGAGGTCCTCCAGGTCGACCGCTTCGGCAACCTCCAGCTGAACGTCAACCGGGAGCACCTCGAGACCGTCGAGCTGACGAACGGATCGAGGGTCGAGGTCCGAATGGAGGGCCACCGCATCCACGTGCCGCTGGGAAGCACGTTCGCCGACGTGGAAGACGGCGAGTTCGTCCTGGTCGAGGACTCGTACCGCCACCTCTCGCTCGCGGTGAACAAGGGCGACGCGGCGGCCCGCCTGCGGGCCCACGCAGGCTCGACGGCGATCGTGGGCCCCACGAACCGCTAGGCCTCCCGCCCGAGGACCCGGGGCCGGTACTCTCGGCTCATGAGGGAGGTCCCGCAGGGCAAGCGCATCTTGATCACCGGCGTGTCGAGGTTCCTCGGCCTCCGTCTCGCGAAGCGACTCGAGGAGGAAGAAGGCGTCTCCGCGATCGTCGGGGTCGACCTCGAAGAACCGCCGGTGCCCGTCCGGGGTCTCGAGTTCATCCGCGCCGACATCTCCAGCCCTCTCATCGCGCGCGTGATCGAGGCGACGAAGATCGACACGATCGTGCACACGAACATCGGGTCGAACCCGGCGCGGCTCGGCGGTCGCTCGCGCATGAAGGAGAACAACGTCATCGGCACGATGCAGCTCCTCGCGGCGGCCCAGCGCGCGGACCGCGTGAAGAAGGTCGTGATGAAGTCGTCGACCGCGGTCTACGGGTCCGGTCCGGCGGAGCCATCGATGATCCCCGAGGGGCATGCGCTCAGGCAGGTAGACCTCTCCGGTTACGGCAAGGACTGCGCCGAGGCCGAGACGTACGCACGCGACTTCGGGCGGCGCCGCGCCGACGTCGACCTCGTCATCCTGCGCACGCAGAACGTCATCGGTCCGACCGTGCGCACGAGCATGACCGCCTACCTCTCGCTGCCGGTGATCCCCACCGCGCTCGGGTTCGACCCGCGCCTCCAGCTCCTGCACGAGGAGGACGCGGTCGAGGCCCTCGCGGTGAGCGCGCTCGGCGATGCGCGCGGCATCTTCAACGTCGCCGCGGACGGGGTCGTGTACCTGTCGAAGGCGATCCG
>DASQEJ010000208.1:0-6316 GCA_035633715.1 Actinomycetota bacterium
CGGCGCCGCGCAAGCCGCGGGATGGCGGCTCCTCGACGCGCGCGGCCGGGATCTCGCCCCCGGCGGCGCGTCGCTGCGTTCCCTTGCGCGGATCGAGCCGCCGCCCGAGCCGTGGTCCGCTCGCGTCGCCGCCGCCTGCGACGTGTCGAACCCGCTGTTGGGCCAACGAGGCGCGGCGCGCGCCTTCGCACCGCAGAAGGGCGCCGGCCCCGGCGAGGTCGGCGTGCTCGAAGACGGCCTCGCCGTGCTCGCGGAACGGATCTCCGCCGACGTCGGGATCGACGTGAGCTCGATTGCTCACGGCGGCGCCGGCGGGGGACTCGGCGCCGGGCTCGCCGCGTTCTTCGGGGCGCGCCTCGAGCCCGGGTTCGACCGCATGGAGCGCGTCACCGCTCTCGAGCGACGGATCGGTTGGGCGGACGCGGTGCTGACGGGGGAGGGCCGCGTCGACGAGACCAGCTTGGACGGCAAGGTCACGGGCGCGGTCGCGCGGCTGTGCGCCGGCGCCGCCACGCCGTGCCTGGTGGTTGCCGGCGACGTCGCGCTGCCGGCGCCTCTGCTGCCGGCCGAGCGTGCGCTCGGCGTGTCCGCCGCCGTCTCCCTCGTCGACCGGCGCGGTCGCAAGGAGTCGTTCGGAGAGACGGCCGCCTGCGCCCGGTCCGTCACCGCGGACCTCGTGAGGGAGCGCCTCGCGCCGCGGTGAGGCCGCGCGCTCCGGGCATACTGACGCGGAGACGACGCAAGCGCCGCCGCGGCTCCCGGCGGGAGAGAGGCTGCGCCGGGCGGGGATCGCGGCGTGGTCGATCATCGGCATCCTGATCGTCGTCGCGATCGCGCTGTGGCTGCTCCACGAGATCCGCGTGATCTTCCCGCCGCTCGTCCTCGCGATCCTGATCATCTACCTGCTCAACCCGATCGTGACCAGGCTCCACGAGCGCGGCGTGAGGCGGTCGGTCGGAGCAGTGCTCGCGTACGTCGTCGTCTTCGGGAGCATCGCGCTCGTCGGGGTCCTGCTGGCGCCGTCCGTGTCCACGCAGGTGTCGAACTTCTCCGACAACCTCCCTCAGCTGCGCGCCGACCTCGTGAACACGATCAACGACCTCGCCGTGGATCTCGACGACCGGTTCGGCGTCGAGATCGACACCGAGCAGATCTCGTGCCTCCTCGGCCCCGAGGGCACGTCGGTCGAGGGCGAGTTCTCCACCGCGGAGTGCGACGAGGTGACGCAGGAGTTCCGCGAGCGCCTCAGCCACCACGCGGGGCGGATCACCGAGATCGGCTTCTCGGTGCTCGAGAGCCTGCTCGTGTTCATCCTGGCCCCCCTGCTCGCCCTCTACATCCTCATCGACCTGCCCCATCTGCAGAGCGACGCGCTGAACCTCGTCCCGCAGTCGCACCGCGACGAGTTCGGCGACCTCGGCTCGAAGATCGGGCGCGCCGTCGGCGGCTTCTTCCGCGGGCAGCTGCTCGTCGCGCTGCTGGTCGGGGTCATGTCGAGCATCGGGTTCTGGATCATCGGCCTGCCGTTCTGGCTCGTGATCGGCGCCATCGCCGGGTTCACGAACCTGATCCCGCTCGTCGGCCCGTTCATCGGCGGGGGCCTCGGCCTCATCGTGGGGACCGTGACGGAGGGGGGCACGCTCGGGATCGCCGCCGCCGTGGTCGCGCTGATCGTCCAGCAGATCGACAACCACGTGATCAGCCCCAACGTGATGAAGCGCACGGTCCAGATCCACCCCGCGACCGTCATGCTCTCGCTGCTCGCCGGCGGCACGATCGCAGGCTTCTGGGGCGTCCTCCTCGGTGTGCCCGCGGTCGCGGTGGTGAAGCTCCTGCTCGCGCACTTCTGGACGACCCGCGTCCTCGGCGAGGAGGTCTCGCCGCACTCCCGCGGCGGCGGAGGCCAGGACGCGCCTTCGGTCGTCCCGGCCACCGGCGAAGGAGCGAGCCCGTCCCCCTAGCCGCCCGGCCCGGCCGCGTCTAGGGTCGGACCACGACACCACACATCGAAGCGTCACCGCCTATCGAAAGGAGCACGACCTTGAACCTCGCCCACGGAGCCACGATCCTCCACGGCGACGACGTCGTCGTCTTCGCCGTCGCCTGCGCGATAGCCCTCGTCACCCTCGCCGGCGTCTGGTTCTCCTCCCGTCGCGGCAAGCGCCGCGCCCCCGAGAACGTCGACCGCTAGGGCTTCAGCACCTCGTTCAGCGGCGGGCGCTCACCGAGCTGGATCCGCGCGGGGACCGGGCGCGGCGTCGCCCGCTGGTCGAACTGCACGAGCAGGTCGCCGAGGTAGTCGACGGTCTTCAGCCGGCCGAGGTCCTCGGCCCGCGTGAGGATCGCCTCCATGATCTCGGCGGCCATGCGGCCGAGCGACGCGACGTCCCGGTTGCGATGCACCCGCACACCGAGGTCCGCTTGCGCCAGCGCGTCCAGCCCGAAGCGCTCTACGACGTCGACGAGGATCCCGACCTCGACCGAGTAGCCGGTGAACATCGGGAGCGAGCGCAGCACCTCCGCCCTCCCCGCGTACTCGCCCGACAGCGGCTGGACCACGCCTCCGAGCTCCGGGAACAGCAGCGCGAGAAGGGGCCGGGCCGCCAGCTCCGTGACGCGGCCGCCGCCCTCGCCGGCGTGTCCGCCCCCGGTCGCGAGCGGCCTCCGGTAGAAGCCCTTGCACAGCGCGATCGACTCGTCCGCGAGCAGCGGGGCGACGAGGTTCGTGACGAAGTGCGACCCGAACCCCCGGGTGTCGGAGTCGAGCCACACCACGAGGTCGCCCTGCGCCACGGCGAGGCTCTTCCACAGGGTCTCGCCCTTGCCCCGGGGCACGACCGGCGCCGCCCCGCGAAGGACGTCGCCGGCCGCGACCACGCGAGCGCCGGCCGCGCAGGCCTCGGCGGCCGTCCGGTCGGTCGACCCGCTGTCCACGACGATCAGCTCGTCCACGAGCCCGCACCCGTCGACGAGCTCTCGCGCGATCGTCGAGCAGATCGCCCCCACCGTCGCCTCCTCGTCGAGCGCCGGAAGGCACACGCTGACGGTGAGCCCGGCGGCGACCTTGGCGGCGGCGGTCTCGGCGGGCGAGGGCGAGCCCGTGAAGGTCCGGCGCGCGAACCAGGCGGCGAGATCCGGGGGCAGCACGGGGTCGTCCATCCGGTCAAGCGTACGTTCGCCCCCGGTCCTGGCGGTCGCCCAGAAGTCGTCCCGGACCCCTGTCAAGGACCCCCCGCCGCTAGCCGATAGATGGGGTGACGCCCGGTGGGGAGCAGGGGGCGCCTGGGGCAACGACCGGAGGACGCGATGGCCAAGATCCACATAGTCGACGACGACGCCGACATCCGGCGTCTGCTCTCGTACCACTTCATCGAGGAGGGCCACGAGGTCTCCGTCGGCCGCGACGGGGAGGAGATCCTCCAGACGATCGCGAACGACGAGCCCGACCTCCTCGTGCTCGACCTCATGATGCCCAAGCTCGACGGCATGACCGTGCTCGAGAAGATGGACGAGAGCGGCATGCGCGGAGCCACCCGGATCGTCGTGCTCAGCGCCAACGGCGCCGAGATCGACCGGGCGCTGGGCCTGGGGGCCGACCACTACATGACGAAGCCGTTCGACCCGCAGGACCTGATCGCGATCGTCAAGGAGCTGCTCGCGCTCTCGCGGGTCGAGCTCGACCTCCGCCGCGACCACGAGAGGGTCAAGGCGCGGCTCATGTCCCGGCTCGACTCGCTCTACGGGAGCTAGCCGGTGGCGAGGATCCTGGTCGTAGACGACAGCCCCGAGATGCGACACCTCCTGACGAGCATCCTCGTCGAGGAGGGGCACAAGGTCGTCGTGGCGCCGGACGGTCAGAAGGCGCTCGACATGGTCGTGGCCGACCCGCCCGACATCATGGTGCTCGACATCATGATGCCGGCGATGGACGGCTACATGGTGCTGAAGGAGCTGCGCGCGACCGGCATCCGCGACACGACGAAGATCCTCATCCTCACCGCCAAGACCTCGGAGCACGACTGGGTGCGCGGCTACAAGCTCGGCGCGGACCAGTACCTCACCAAGCCGTTCGACATCCAGGAGCTCACCGCCGCGGTCGAGACCCTGCTCGTCAGCACTCGCGAGCAGCTGAAGGCCCGCCGCGAGGAGGAGCTCAACAAGGCCCAGCTCCTGTCCCGGCTCGAGAGCCTGTTCGAGGTCTAGCGGACCTCTGTAACCTCGGGGGCCGTGAGGCGTCCTAAAGCAGACCGGAGCGATCCGGCTCGGGAGCTCGTTCCACTCGATCTCGTCGAACGCTGCAAGCGTGGCGACGAGGCCGCCTGGAAGGAGCTCGTGGAGCTCACGCACCGGGAGGTCTACACGCTGTGCCTCCGGATCCTGAACGATCCCGCAGACGCCGCCGAGGCTACGCAGGACGCGTACCTCAAGGCGTGGCGAGGTCTCAGGGGCTTTCGCGGCGACGCGCAGTTCACGACCTGGCTGTACCGGGTGGCGAGCAACGCGGCCATCTCGAAGCACAGGAGCAGGAGACGCAGGCGCGTCTACGAGGTGGGAGCCGAGGATGAGCTGTTGTCGGCCATGCCGGCCGCCGGGTCGGTCGAAGGGACGGCCGAGGTCCGGCGCGACGTCGAGGAGCTCGAGGACGCGATCCGCCGGCTTCCCGACCACTACCGCACCGCGGTGGTCCTCCGGGACGTGTACGGCATGTCGATCGAAGAGATCGCGAACGAGATGAAGATCACCGAGACCGCGGCGAAGGTGCGAGTGCACCGGGCCCGCAAGAAGCTGAAAGAGACCCTGCAGCCGAGCGGAGAGACACGATGAACGAGAGCCGTTGCGAAGACGTCCGAGCCGCCCTTCCCGATCTCGTCGACGAGCCCGACTCGTCGCTCGCCGTCCGGCGCCACCTCTCGCGCTGTCCCGAGTGCTCGGCGGAGCTCGACGCGTACCGATCGCTACGGACCGCCACGGCCCGCCTCGCGCTCGCCACCTCGCAGCCACCCCCCGGCCTGAAGGACGCGCTCGTCGCGATCCCGTCGGGGGCCACCCGCCTCGAGGACGTGAGGTCGCACGTCTCGCGCCACCGTCGTGAGTACGCGGCGGGCATGGCGATAGCGCTCGGCGCGACGGGGGCCGCTATGTGGAGGTCGCGCCGCCGGGGCCTCGCCACCGCCTGACCAGCGGCTTAGACTTGGGCGCACACCTAGGGCGGTAGCTCAGTCCGGCAGAGCGCTGGTCTCCAAAACCAGTGGTCGGGGGTTCGAATCCCTCCCGCCCTGCTAGTCCGGCCGTTCGCTATCTGTAGGAGATCGTCCCCTTCAGGTCCCCGATCCCCGACGGGACCATCTCGACCCAGGTCCGGCCGCGCGCCAGGCTCATCAACGCGCCCCTCTGGGTCCGGAACACGAGGTCTCCCGGCGTCGGTTGCGACCACGTCCCGATCACGACTCGTCCGTCTCTGAACAAGAGAGCGCGGCCCGGCCCGACGAGGTCGAACACGGGCGAGGGGGTCCCGATCGAGTCCCGCAACGCCGGCGACGCGAACGCGTCGACCTCCTGGACCAGGACGTTGCGCGCCGTCACCTGTCGGCCCTGCGCGTCGAGGAACGGCTCGCGGTCCTGCGAGCGACGCCAGAAGCCGGAGTGCCACCGGTACTCGACCAGCGTGTCGCCGAAGTAGAGGCTGACGAACGAGGCGGGGGAGCTCGGGCTCTGGACGTCGCCGAAGCGGAACCTCGGGAACGGCTCTTTGAGGCCGAGGGTCGTCGCCAGGTCACGCAGCCCTGACAGGTCCGCGCGGACGGAGTTCACGTCGAGTGACCCCGCGGGATCGCGGTAGACGTGGTCTCCCACCGTCGCCTCGCTCACGAGCCTCGTCGCGCTGCGGGCGAGCTCCCACCCGACCGCTTCGTTCGCGCCCGAGAACGCCAGCAGCCCCGCGTACGCGGCGACGGTCCTCGCGTCGTCGGACCGTGCGCTGCGGACCGGGCCTGCGATCGCGACGGGCGAGCAGTGGAAGACCGCGACCAGCCGCGTGAGGCCGCCCTCGACGAGCGTCTCGACCACGACGTCGGCGCCGGCGACGCCGGTCTGGGGCAGCGCATCCGGGGAGTTCGAGACTCGGACTGCGACGGCGGGACGCTCGACCTGCGAGGCGGGTGCGGCGAGGCCGGTCAGCGGGCACCTCTGAACCGAGGGCTCGGCGGCCCCCAGCGGCCTCGCGCCGGCCCGCCCGGGCCACGCCGTGGCGAGCGCGCCCACGAGCGCGACGACGACCACTACGAAAGAAGCACTACGCGCCCGGGTCCCCACAGCT
>DASQEJ010000209.1:0-5413 GCA_035633715.1 Actinomycetota bacterium
ACTCCCAGCGATACCGAACGGGCCGGGCCTCGGCGGTGACGGTGAGCCCGGGGACGCCCGCCGTAGCGGTCACCGGCTCGAGATCGTCACCGACCCAGAAGTACGAGCGGAGCCCGGTGAGCCCGAGGCGAGCCGGAGCGACGTCGAGCTCGGGGCTGGGCGCGAGCGAGATGACGCGATCGAACGCTCGCTGTGCAAGGGCGGCGGGCGAGGGCCGGGCCCTCCGCCGGCGATCGTCGGGAACCCGGGGGCCGGGATCGGGAGAGACGAAGCTGATGCAATCCCCGACGGAGCTCTCGAAGATCTCGAGCGAAAGCGAGACCCCGACAGGCTGCGCACGAGGAATGCAGTTATGTGCGGAGATAGCAACGGGGGCCGGCAGCGCGTCGGGGGCCGCGGCGGAGCTGGATTGGTTTGGTGCTGTACCGGTCTGCGTCGAAGCAGCCGAACGTGTATCAACCGCCATCACTTCTGCCCTTACACCCGGTGCCCGGGTTCGTCCATAGGAAATGATCTGCGCGCCGGCGTCAGCGCGCGCAAACGAGGGCATTCCGCCGGCGATCAAGGCGAGGCCAACAACGCCAAGCACATGGCGGTTCATGCGCCCTGCCCTCGAAGGGGATCGGTGTTGACGATGACTGCCTTGTGCAACATCCAGGTTGATTCCTGAAGGCGCAGGGTCCAGTTGAGCTCCTGACGATGGGGACGTCCGGCAGCAGTCGCGTCCTGCCCCGATTCCGTTTCGAACTTGGGACGAACGATCTCGATCCGCCTTATGACCACTTCGTTGCCTTCGTTGCGGGCGACTTCTGTCAGCTCGGCCGTGAACGTCGTTCGCGACAGCGCCGCGGACCGTATGAGCGCGTCTATTTCTTTGCGGACTCGGGGCAGCATTGGGCTGTCTTCGGTGAATACCGATTCCGCTAGGGCGATGTTCCGCTCCTCGTAGGCCTGGATGAGTTGCGCGTTCAGGCGCTCGAACTCGGCTATCGCTTCCGCGTCCGTCAGCGTGTAGTCCGGGCTCCTCGCCGGGGCCGGGGTCGGCTCCCGCGGCTCTGCTTCGCGGGTCGCCGCTAGTAGCGCCACTATGACCGTCGCCGCGGTCCCCACTGCCAAGAATGCCCGCACCGGCGCCAGGCCTGCCGGCTCGGTACGGCGCGAGCGCGGCCGCCCAGGGTCTCGGTTCTCCATCGCCGCCTTCGTCTTTCGCCCGAAAATCTGCCCGCCACAACTCTTACCGCGCGCACCGGAGCCTAGGCAAGCCCGAAGTTCGTCCCGCCAGCCTCGCTGAGCGGGCCCGGCGGGACAAAGAACCGCCCGGCCCGGGGCCGCAACGAGCAGGACGGCAACGATCGACACGACCGAAGACCGTGCGGGACTGTGAATCGTGAGTCGCTTTCGTCCCTAGATGCTCCTGGATATCCGTTTTGCTCGTATTGCCTTTCGGCTTTACACCCGATACCTTTCGCTGCTCGAAGAAACCGGGCAAATGGCCCGGCGGCGGACCAAACAGGAGGAACACATGCGCAGTAGGACACCCGCGCTCGCGCTCATGGGGCTGCTCGTGGGAGCGAGCGTGCTCTCGTCGGTGACCGCGTCGGCCATGCCGGTGCAGCCCCCCGAGGGCCACGGACGGCCGGACCACGCCGGCTCCCCCGAGGGCCTGAAGCCCGGCGACGTCCTCGAGGACCACGGCGTCTCCGTCGTCGTGCCCGAGCCCGGCGTCGGCGTCTACGTCGAGGCGATCATGCCGCGCACCGAGGTATCCGAGTTCCTCGAGGTCGCGACCCAGCCCGACGGGACCGTGACGGTCGAGTCGTACGGATCGGAGGGCGACGCCGACACGGCCCCCGGCGCGGGGCCGCTCAACCCGTTCGACAACGGGTGCTCGGACGGGGCTTACAACCTCCACTCGTGGAAGCGGTACAACACGCTGAGCTGGTACTACAACTCGGCCGCGACGCCCAGCTACCTGACGGTGACCGACGTCGAGAACGCGTTCAAGAAGGGCACGACGAACATCACGCAGGCCTTCAACGACTGCGGTTTCTCCGACAACGTCACGGCGTCGCAGAGCTACGCGGGCCGCGCGTCGACCGACATCCAGGTGACGTCCGCAGGGAACTGCGGCACCGCCGACTCGCGCAGCGTCGCGAAGTTCGGGTCGCTCTCGAACGGCTCGCTCGCCACGACGTGCACCTGGTACACGACCGGGACCAGCCCCTACACGGCCACGACGAGCGACGTCCGGTTCAACACGGCCTTCGAGTGGGCGACCACCACGCTTCAGTGCGTCTCGAACGGCGGCGACGGCTACATGATCGAAGACGTCATGACCCACGAGCGCGGCCACAACTTCGGGATCGCGCACGTCTCCGAGAGCAACCACGAGTGGCTGACGATGAGCACCAACAGCCAGGGCCCGTGCGACACCTCGTCGTCCACCCTCGGGCTGGGTGACTACAACGGCCTGAACGTCAGATACTAGGAAGCAGTCTCATGTGAAGGGGGGCGGGGATCACGCCCCGCCCCCCGATCACACGAAAAGGAGCCACGATGAAGGTCCGGCGGACGGGAACCCTTCTCGCAGGCGCGATCGCCCTGGTGGCCGTCGCCGCGGCGCTGCCCGCCGCCGCCCACGACCACCAACCCCCGCGCCTCGTCCTCGAGCACGACGACCAGCGGCAGCGGGGCATCAACTACCACGGTTGGTGGACGCGCCGCCACGACGCCAGGACGTGCGTGGCGTGGGACGGGGTGGGCCCCCGCGCGTTCCCCGAGGACGCGGTCACCGAGCCCGACCCCCGCGCCGTCATCCGCCTCGTCAAGCGCCACCAGCCGAGCGAGGTCTGGCTGAAGGCATGGCAGGCCGTGGGCCTCGACGGAGAGCCCGTCGGCGAGGCGACGCTGGTCGACACCCGGATCCGCAGGGTCCGCGGCGCGGCCACGCGCCAGTGGGCCGTCGTGTTCGACCCGCCGTTCGTCGGCGACAACTACCTCGAGCTGTTCGTCGAGTGGGAGGACCGGCAGGGGTGCGGGGGCGGCCAGGGCGGCTTCTGGGGCTTCCACCTCTTCAGCGAGTCCCTCTAGCTACCGGAACGGGCGCAACCTCCGGGTGTCGTCGCGCTCCTCGACGAACGTGTCGGCGCCGTCCACACCGTTGACCTGGCTTACCGCGCGCAGCTGGAGCCGGCGGCCGGTCATCTCCCACCTCTTGCGTGACAGCGTGGCGGTGACGGTCCGCCCGTCGGGCTTGCGCGCCCGGACGCTGCGGTGGAGGCCGTCGGAGACCAGCCGGACCTTTCCGTCCTTGCACCGGAAGAACGCGTCGCGTTCGAAGCTGGCGTCCTTGTTCGTGTCGAACTCCCAGAAGAAGAAGATCCCCTTGCCGTCCTCGTAGACCGCCGCAGCGCCCTCGGCCGTGCTCGCGTCGTCCTTCACGTACCGGCACCGCCACCTGTCTGCGGTCTCGACGGTGAGGCGGACGCGCTCCGCGCCGACGCTCACTCGCGTCCGGACGATGTCGAGGCGACCCTTCACGTCCTCGGGGTCGGTCCTCTGCGCGACCTTCGGCAGGGCGCCGGCGGCAGAGGCCGGCAGGGTGCCGGCGACAACTGCGGCGAAGACGAGCGCGATCGTTGCTTTTCGCATCGAGGGACCTCTTTCGTAGTCGGCGCCTCGGGCGCCACGGGGATGTCAGAGGGTGTCGAAGTCGAGGTTGAAGCCGACGGCGTCGGCCTCCTCGACGGCGGCGGCAGCCGCGTACCACGAGCCATGACCGATCACGCCGGGGCTGTTCCTACCGACTCCGGTCGCGTAGATCCTCGTCAGAGGAACCGGCGCAACGAACGCATCCGTGACCGGCATGTTCGTCCCCTGGGGGCACCCCGGCGCGAACGCCAGGGGTCGCGGCGGCGGCTCTTGGTCGTAGATGCAATGCCCGATCTCGCCGACGGCCCAGGCCGCGGCCCGGATCCGCAGGGCGTTGAAGCTGAAGCTCTGCCGGCCCGACATCGCAAACGAGTCTCCGTTCGAGTAGACGGTGCTCGAGTTGGTCTCGTGCGTCGTCACCGTCGGTTCCGTGACCTCGAAGTCCGCCTGCCCCGCGGGGCGCAGCCGGGAGCGTCCCGTCAACCCCGGGAGCCGGAGCCTGACGGTGACGGGGGCGCCGTCGGCGATGACGTACAGGAGGTAGTCCCCCGCCGGCAGCTCCATCGTGTCGTCGTCGGTCCGCGTGTCGCCCTCGTAGAAGAGGAAGCTGGCACTCTGGTCCTTCGTCGCGACACATGCTTGCGCGCCGCAGAAGCCGGCTCGGAAATAGGAGTAGAAGCGCCTGACTCCGCTCACGGGTCGCTTGGCGATGAGCGCAAAACCGGCCGCACGACCGCCGCCGGTGACCTCGACCGTCGCGCCGAGGTCCCTGACCGGCATCGTCACGTCCGCCGGGAGGACCACTTCGGACACCCTTGTCGCACTACCCGAGATGACGTTGCGCCCCTTCAGCTGGGAGACCACGCCGGCCTCGGCAGGTGCGGCCGAAGAGGTGACCGAGACCGCTAGGAGCATTGCGGTCGCCGCAGACGTCGCAGCCAAGCGGTGCGGGAGGGAGCGAGTCGCTGGCAAGGGTCCTCTTTTCCCGAAGTTAAGGGTGTTGTTCTCCGGAGCATGGGCGGTTCCTGCGAAAGAGACGCCCGGGGGGCCCTGTCGAGGGGGCCCCGGGCAGGCTCCGTCGCGTCTCTTAGAGCGGCGAGCAGGGCAAGGTGTTCGTGTTCATCTTCAGGGGGCGTACGAGGTAGTACGCGATCCCGTACGAGCAGATCGTCTGCTTGGTCAGCGCGTCCCCCGGGAGCAGGGTCGTCGAGAAGTCGGCGCCGACCGAGGTCGTCCCGGGCAATGTCTGGTTGAAGTAGAGACCGGCCGGGCTGGCCGAGCACTGGATCGTCGTCGACGTCGCCGGACCTGTCGTGTTCGCGATCCCGGTGAGGACGTAGTAGGCGGTGCTGGGGCCGGTGATCACACCGGTGATCAGACACGTCGCGCTGATCGGCCATCCCGCGCTCGCCACGGTCGCGTCGGTGTTGAAGACGCCGACGTCCGTCCACGCGGAGGCGATCGTCGGGGCCGCGTTGACGTCGAATCCCGAGCGGGCGGACTGGCGCTCCCAGATGGCGCACGTCTCCTGGACGAGCTCCGCCGGGACGGATACCTGCTGGTTGATCGCCGTCTCGCAATCGACCTCGGCCGCTGCCGCGACGCTCGTGCCGCCGGAGACGATCCCTGCGATCAATGCCGTGGCGGCGAGGCCGCCGGCCATCCTTTTCTTCAGTCTCATGTGCGTTCTCCTAGTCGTGTTCGTCGGATGAGGTTCGGTCTAGTACGTGCACGTGCCGGACTGGCCGAGCGTCGTCCGGGT
>DASQEJ010000210.1:0-5332 GCA_035633715.1 Actinomycetota bacterium
CGCAGCCCGGGGGGCCACGACCGTTGCTCGCTCACGGGGTCTCGCTCAGGGTGTTGCGGATCTCGCGCAGCTCGTCGGCCGTGATCTCACCGCGGGCGTAGCGCTCCTCGGCGATCGACAGCGCGGACTTGCCGCGGCCGGTGATCGAGACGCCGTCGGGGCCTTCGGGGAGGACGAGCCACAGCACGACGTAGAGGAGGAACCCGGCGCCGGCGAGGAGCACCGAGAGGACCCATGCGACCCGGACGGCCGTGGGGTCGACGCCGAAGTACTCGGCGACCCCGGCGGCCACGCCGGCGATCTGGCGATCGGTGGTCGAGCGGGAGAGCTGCTTGGTGGCCATGGGCCAATGGTGCCACGGGGGCCGCGAGGGCCGGGGGATCAGGCCCCCGGCTCGAGCCTCGCCACGTTGGCCGCCTCGGAGGGGTCCGGCTCGGCCTCGAACCACGCGTCCAGCATCTCCTTCGCCACCTCGGGCGACGTCAGGCGGAGGCCCATCACGAGGACGTTCGCGTCGTTGTACTTGCGGGCGCCCTCGGCGGTCGACGCGTCGGTGCAGAGCGCCGCCCGCACGCCCGGGACCTTGTTCGCCGCGATCGAGGCCCCCGTGCCGGTCCAGCAGAACAGGACGCCGGTGTCGGCGTCGCCGCCGGTGACCGCTGCACCCACCTTGTGGCCGACCTCTGCCCACTCGATGTCGTCGCCGGCGGGGGGGCCGACGAGAGCGACGTCGTGGCCGCGCTCTTCGAGGTCGCGCGCGACCGCGTCGGTGAGGGGGGTCTTCATGTCCGAGCCGAGGACGACTTTCACGTCCTAGATGCTATCTAGCCCCGGCCGCTCGCCGAGGCGACCGGTCATCGGTCGGCGTAGCGCTCCTTGATGCGGACTACCTCGTCCATCGAGTCGAGGAACAGGTAGAGGAGGTCAGCGTCGAAGTGGGTGCCGCGGCCCTCTCGCATGATGTCTACCGCCTGCTGCACCGGCGACGCCTTCTTGTAGACCTTGTTCGAGGTGAGGGCGTCGAACACGTCGGCGATGGCCGCCATGCGGCCCTCGATCGGGATGTCCTCGCCGGCGATCCTGCGCGGGTATCCGTTGCCGTCGACCCGCTCGTGGTGGGTCCACGCGATCTTCGCCGCGAGCGTCAGCAGCTCCGACCGCGAACCCGAGAGGATCCGGTATCCGATCTCGCTGTGCTGCTCCATGATCCGGCGTTCCTCGGGAGTGAGCTTCCCCGGCTTCAGCAGGATGCTGTCCGGGATGCCGATCTTGCCGACGTCGTGCATGACCGACGCGGTACGGACCTGCTCGGCCCGGTCGGGGCTCCCGCCGGAGCGGCGGGCGAGCAGCGCGGTGTAGCGGCTCATCCTCTGGACGTGGCGGGCGGTCTCGTCGTCGCGGAACTCGGCAGCGATCGAGAGGCGCTCGACTACGTCCTCCTGGGCGAGCCTCAGCTCCCGCTCGACCATGTGGAGGCGGTCGACCTCGGCCGCGAGCCCCGCGCCCTGGGCGGGCCCGGGCGGCGCGGGAGGTCCCTGCCGAAGCTCCGTCTCGAAGCTGTTGATGGCTTCTCTCCTGTCCGTTGAAGGCGCGGTTGCGCTTGTGGCCTCACCCTTCCATCGGGTCGAAGCGAGCCGGAATTGAGGAAGAGATCCCCGAAAATTTGCGAGCTAGGGGGCGGCGTCGGAGGGCGCCGGGGCCCGGTCCTGCCCCCACTCCGCCAGCTCGAGCTCGGAGTCGTCCGCCACGGGGGCCGGCGCCAGCCCCCGCGCGGCGAAGCGGGTCGCCGCGGCGGCCGTCCGTCCGCTCCCGCGCCGGGCCGCCCACGCCCCCTGCTTGCAGAGCTCGGCACAGGCGACGGTGCGGGCGACGGACAGCGCGATCTCGCGGGCGCCGGCCTCGCCGGCCTCGGGCTCGAGCTCGGCGATCCGGGCCGCGCTCGCAGCCGCAGCGCGGGCGGCCTCTCCGACCGCCGGGTCGTCTCGCAACGGACCGACGCCGTCTTCCACGTCGGCCAGCAGCGCCTCGAGCGCCCCGGAGCGAGCGGTCGCCCGCATCAGGTCGAGCGCGAGGACGTTCGTGGTCCCCTCCCAGATCGGCATCACGTGGGTGTTGCGGACGAGCGCAGGGAGACCCGAGTCCTCGCAGTAGCCGACGCCGCCCAGGCACTCCATCGCCTCGGCCGTCCCAACCACGGCCCACCGGGCGGTGGCGAGCTTCGTGACCGGCGTCAGCCCGCGGAGCACGCGCTCGTCGTCCGGCGACGCCGCGCCGTGCTCGACCCGGCCGGTGAGCTCGCAGCACTTCATCACCAAGGCGAGGGCCGCGGCGTGGTCGACCGCGAGGTCGGCGAGCGTGGCGCGGTGCGCCGGGAGCGAGGCGAGGGGCCGCCCGCCGACGCGGCGGACCTCCGCGTACGCGCGGGCCCACGCGAGCCCGCGAGCGAGGGCCCCGGCCGCGTTCAGCGCGTTGTGGATGCGCGTGAGGTTGAGCATCGTCGCGATCCGTCTGAGCCCACCTCCGCCTGCGACCTCGCCGACGGGCCACGCCACGGCCCCCGTGAGCTCGAGCTCCGCGGTCGGAAGCGCGCGGGTGCCCAGCTTGTCCTTCAGCCGGCGGACCACGATCCCGTTCGGCCGGCCGTCGTCGGTCCTCCGGTGCACACGGAACAGCGACAGTCCCCTCGATCCTTCGCTTGCCCCTTCGGGCCGGGCGAGCGTGAGCGCGATCTCCGACGTCGTCGCGCTCGTGAACCACTTCGTCCCGTAGAGCCGCCAGGTCCCGTCGCCGTCGCGCCGGGCGATCGTCTCGGTCCCCCCGACGTCGGACCCGCCGGTCGTCTCCGTCATCCACTGCCCGCTCGTCCACGCCGTTTCGGGGTCGCGCGACACGAGCCGCTCGACGACCGGGACGTCGGACGGCCCCCCGTGCACGAGCAAGGTGCGCGCGGCGGCGTCGGTCATCGCTATCGGGCAGCTGTAGAGCGCGGACGACGGCCCCCACAGGCAGATCAACGCGCCCCTCACGACGCGCGCCGCGGGGCCGTAGGGGCCGTCCGCGTAAGGCAGAGCGGTCACGCCGGCGCGCACGCCCATCGCGCCGAGCTCGACGTACGCGTCCGACACCTCGATCTCGTCGACGCGCTCGCCCCACGCGGAGTAGGGCACGTGGACGGGGGGCTCCTGCTCGGCCCGCGCCGCGAGCGCGAGGGTCTCCGGGGCCACCGCGAGCGCGCCCATCGCCGCGAGCTCGCCCTCGGCCGCGGCGTAGACGTCGTCGCCGAGACGCCACAGCAGCGCCTCTTTGAGCGTCGCGTCCGAACGCCACGCGTCGGGCAACCGCGGCGGGTCCTGGAGGAAGCCGCTCATGCCCGCCAGCTTATGCTCGGCGGCGATGCCGGCCCCCGCGATAGAAGTACGCAACCTCACGAAGTCCTACGGCTCGAACGACGCCGTGAAGGGCATCGACCTGACGGTCGAGCGCGGCGAGATCTTCGCCCTGCTCGGCCCGAACGGCGCGGGCAAGACCACGACGGTCGAGATCCTCGAGGGCCATCGCAAGCGCTCCGGAGGAGAGGTCTCGGTCCTCGGCCACGATCCCGGCCGGGGCGAGCGCGCGTTCAAGGAGCGCATCGGGATCGTCCTCCAGGAGACCGGGGTGGAGCCCTACCTGACCGTCGCCGAGGTGATCGACCTGTTCCGGGGCTATTACCCCGACCCGCTGCCGGTCGACCGGATCGTCGAGCTGGTGGGCCTGCACGAAAAACGCGACACCCGCGTGAGCAAGCTGTCCGGCGGACAGCAACGCCGGCTCGACGTCGCGGTCGGACTTGCCGGCAACCCCGACCTGTTGTTCCTCGACGAGCCGACGACCGGGTTCGACCCCTCTGCGCGCCGCGGTGCGTGGAAGATCGTCAAGGACCTCGCCGGCGAGGGCAAGACGATCTTCCTCACGACGCACTACATGGACGAGGCGCAGTTCCTCGCGGATCGAGTCGCGATCATCGTCGGGGGAAGGATCATCGCCGAGGGCCCGCCGTCGACGCTGGCGACGCACGACCTCGCCACGACGACGGTCAGCTTCGCCCTTCCCGAAGGGCGCTCGCTGCCGGAGTCGTTCGGGGCTGCGAGCGTGGCCGGCGACCTCGTCGAGCTGAAGACCTCGGAGCCGATGCGGACGCTCAACGAGCTGACCGGGTGGGCGCTCGCGGAGGGCGTCGAGCTGCAGGGCATCAGCGTCTCGCGGCCGTCGCTCGAAGACGTCTACCTCGATCTCACCGCCGATCGACGCGAGCGCTCGGAGGCGACGTGAGCGCGGGCGCGCTGACCCTGCGACAGGTGGGGTTCGAGAACAGGAGCTTCTGGAGGAACCCTCCGGCCGCGTTCTTCACGTTCGTGTTCCCGCTGATGTTCCTCGTGATCTTCAACCTGATCTTCGGCGGCAACGACATCCCGATCGGGGGGGGCCGGACGATCAGCGGCTCGACGTTCTACGTGCCGGCGATCGCCGCGTTCTCCGTCATCACCGCGTGCTACACGAACATCGCCATCTCGGTCGCGACGGCGCGCGACCTCGGCATCCTCAAACGCGTGCGCGGCACTCCCCTGCCGGGGTGGGCGTACCTGCTCGCCCGGGTGATCCACGCAAGCGTGATCGCGCTGCTGCTCGTCGCGGTCGTCACGCTCGCCGGGACCCTCTTCTACGACGTCGATCCGCCGGCCGGGGAGCTGCCGCTGTTCGTCCTGACGATCGTCGTCGGCGCCGCGGCGTTCTCGGCGCTCGGGCTCGCGCTGACGTCGCTGATCCCGACCGCGCAGGCCGCGCCCGCGGTCGTGAACGCGTCGATCCTGCCGCTGCTGTTCGTCTCGAACGTGTTCATCCCGGTGAACCAGGCCCCCGAGTGGCTCGAGACGTTCTCGAAGGTCTTTCCCGTACGGCACTACGCGGACGCGATGTCCGCGTCGTTCGTCCCCGACGACCTCGGGGCCGAGTACGTCTTCGACTGGACGAGCCTGCTCGTCGTCGCGGCGTGGGGAGTCGCCGGGCTGCTGCTCGCTAACCGGTTCTTCTCGTGGGAGCCGAGGCGGTGACCGCGGTGGCGCTGCGGGGGCCGGAGGTGCTGAACGAGGTCGTGATCTTCTCGCTGCCCGACCCGGACCGCGCGCTCGCGAGCGAGCGGCTGCTCCAGGAGATCCGCCGGCCCCGCAACGGCCCCGAGTTCCAGCGCGACGCGAACGCAGACGTGTGGAAGGCGGCGTTCCTACGACCGAAGGCGGACCGCATGGAGTACCAGCTCGAGCTACACCACGAGGACGGGGGGTACGAGGTGATC
>DASQEJ010000211.1:0-1586 GCA_035633715.1 Actinomycetota bacterium
CCCGCGCCGGTGATGCTCTTCTCGGCGATGGCGTCGAGCTCGCCCGTGGTGATGCCGGGCCGCAGCGCGTCCTCGAGGCGATCGAGCGTGTCGGTGAGGACCTTGGCCCCCCGGCGCATGATCGCGATCTCCTCGGCGGACTTCTTGTAGATCACAGCGTCGCGGCGATCCGGGCGAAGACCTCGTCGGGGGAGCCGACCCCGTCGACCTCCCGCAGGATGCCCCGGGCGTCGTAGTACGCCTTCAGGGGTTCGGTCTGGCGATGGTAGGTGTCGAGGCGGCTGAGCACGGTCTTCTCGTCGAGGTCGTCGGTCCGCCGCACGACCTCGCCGCCACACACGTCGCACACCTTGTCGACGTTGGGCGGCGCTTCGATGCTGTAGTTCCGCCCGCACTTCGTGCACGCCATGCGCCCGAGGATCCGGCGCAGCGAGACCTCCTGTGGGACGTCGATCACGAGCGCGGCGTCGAGCCCGCACCCCTGGTCTGAGAGGAGGTCGTCCAGCGCCTCGGCCTGCGCGGTGTTGCGCGGGAAGCCGTCGAGGATGAAGCCGTCCGCGACGTCGCCCGCGCCGAGGCGTTCGCGTACCACCTGGATCGTCAGCTCGTCGGGGACGAGCTTGCCCGCGTCCACGTACTCGAGGACGCGCAAGCCGAGGGCGGTCTTGCCCGCGACGGCCCACCGGAAGATCTCGCCGGTGGAGATAGCCGGGATGCCGTACTTCTCGGAGATGCGGACGCCCTGCGTCCCCTTCCCCGCCCCCTGGGGGCCGAAGATGACGAGCCTCAAGCCGAAAGCCTCACTTGAGGAAGCCCTCGTAGTGCCGCATCGTCAGCTGCGACTCGATCTGCTTCATGGTCTCGAGCGTCACGCCCACGGCGATCAGGATCGACGTGCCCGCGAACGGCAGCTGCTGGATGTTCTGCGTCGCGAGGAAGACCGAGGGCATCAACGCGATCACCGCGATGAACAACGCGCCCGGCAGAGTGATCCGGCTGAGGATCCGGCTGAGGTAGTCCGCCGTCTGGCGGCCCGGCCTGATCCCCGGGATGAACCCGCCGTACTTCTTCATGTTGTCGGCGACGTCGGTGGGGTTGAACGAGATCGCCGTGTAGAAGTACGCGAAGAACACGACCATGAGCCCGAACAGAGCCATGTAGACGAGGCTCGCCGAGTTCACGAGGTAGCGCTCGATGAAGTCCTGGACCCCCTGGTGCTGCACGACGTTCTGCAGCAGCTGCGGGATGTACAGCACGCTCGAAGCGAAGATGATCGGGATCACGCCGGCCTGGTTCACCTTGAGCGGGATGTACGTCGAGGACCCGCCGTAGACCCTGCGGCCGACGACGCGCTTCGCGTACTGGACGGGGATCCGCCGCTGGCCCTGCTCCATGATCACGATCGCGACGATCACGATGATCCCGATGAGGACGATCGCGAGGAACGTGATGAGCGACTTCTGCTGGAAGATCTGCCACAGCTCGCTCGGCAACGTGGAGACGATCGAGGCGAAGATCAGGATCGACATGCCGTTGCCGATGCCGCGCTGCGTCACGAGCTCGCCGAGCCACATGATCAGCGCGGT
>DASQEJ010000212.1:0-1789 GCA_035633715.1 Actinomycetota bacterium
CATGAGCGCTGATTGAGGCCAGGCTCCTCGCCGCAGACCGCGGACCTCTGGTACCGTATCCCGTACAAGAGGGAGTCCTGCTGTGGCCATCACCGCGAGCGAAGCGCGCAAGAACCTGTTCCCGCTCATCGAACAGGTCAACGACGATCACACCCCGGTGGAGATCACGTCCAGGCGTGGCAGTGCGGTGCTGATATCGCGCGACGACTACGACGCGCTCCAAGAGACGGCATACCTCTTGCGCGTCCCCGCGAACGCGCGTCGGCTCCTGGACAGCCTCGAGCAGGCACGTCGGGGTCAGCGCGAGGAGCACGACCTCCCGTCCTCGTGAGGGTCGTGTTCACGCCGCACGGCTGGGACGACTACACCCACTGGCAGACGACCGACCGCAGCATCCTCAAACGCATCACTCGCCTCATCGACGACGCCCGCCGCGACCCGTTCGCCGGCATCGGCAAGCCCGAGCAACTGAGACACGCGCTGTCCGGGACTTGGTCGCGACGCATCACCGAGGAACACCGCCTCGTCTACCTCGTCGACGGCGACGACCTCGTGATCCTGCAAGCTCGCTTCCACTACGAGTAGCCGGCATCACCTCCTGCCGGAGGTGTCCGTAACGAGCGCTTCTGCGTTGAGCCTGGCCGTGGCTCCTGCTGCGAGCAGTTCGAGCACATGCTGGCGGCTACGATGCCCCGCAGGGCAAACGACGGTTGGTGGGCGCTGACCAAGGGGGCACGATGGGATGACCATCGCAAACGTCGAGATGGCGGCGGCATGGGACGGCGCCGAGGGGGACCACTGGGCCGCCCACGCCGATCGCTACGAGGCTATTGGGCCCGGTTACTGGCAAGCGCTGCTACGCGCTGTCCCGATCCGGTCTGACCACACTATCGTCGATATCGGATGCGGGACCGGGGGATCCACGCGGGACCTGGCTCGGATGGTGCCGTCGGGCTCCGTTCTCGGCGTCGACCTCTCGGCCAAGATGCTGGACCTAGCCCGCCTCCGCGCCGAGGCTGAGGGCCTCGCCAACGCCACCTTCGAGCAGGTGGACGCACAGGTCCATCCCTTCCCCGAGGCCGCCTTCGACCTCGCTACCAGCGTCTTCGGCGCAATGTTCTTTGCTGATCCGGTAGCTGCGTTCGCGAACATCCGGCACTCACTGCGCTCGGGCGGGGTGTTGGCGCTCCTGGCCTGGCGTGACCTGCTCGACAACGAGTGGGTGGCCAGCATCCGCGAGGCGCTTTCACTCCGCCGAACGCTCCCGCTGCCCGCCGTCGGAGCCCCGGGGCCGTTCGGCCTGGCCAATCGCGACAACACCGCCGGAGTCTTGCGCCAGGCCGGGTTCGTCGACATCCGGTTTGACGAAGTCGACGAGCCGATCCGCCTCGGAGACGACCCCGAGGACGCCTTCTCCTTCGTCTCGACGTTCGGGATCACACGAGCGCTGACCCACGGCCTCGACGAGGCTGAGCGTGTCGCGGCGCTCGAGGCACTCCACGCCACCCTCGTCGCCCACCACACCCACGACGGAGTCGTTTTTCGCGGGTCAGCCTGGCTCATCACTGCAGGGTCAGGTTCATAGATTCCAATCTCGGCAAACAGTTCTTCCCGGCGGCGCCAACCGAGCAGAAGGAGCATCGGCTCTGCACGTTCATCGGAAAGTGCCGTTAGCCCTGCCGATGCCCGGCGACGAGGACGAGCTCTAGACCCGCCGGCAATCAGCGGGAACCGGCATTACCTCCTGCCGGAGGTGTCCGTAACGAGCGCTTCTGCGTTGAGCCTGGCC
>DASQEJ010000213.1:0-4197 GCA_035633715.1 Actinomycetota bacterium
GGCTTATGATCGTCTCGCTCATGTAGAGCGGGGGAGGGGCCGGCCCTTCGATCCCGCCGCAACCACCACCTCCGGGTGGCAGGTGCGAAACCCGGACGGATGAGCAGAGGTCTCGGTGTCGAGCCTTCCCGTCCAACGCCCCGGCCCCTCGTCCTTCGTTCGACGAGGAGGCTGCGAATGGCGATCGAGACGACGGTCGTAGGGGCTTACCCGAAGCCCCCCGACGAGGGCGGCACGTTCACCCTCCGCAAGACCTTGCACGCGGTCGAGAAGGGCGACGCCTCGCCCGCGGACCTCCAGACGGCGCGCGAGACTCTCGTGCGCGACGTCATCCGGGAGCAGGAGGCCGCCGGCGTCGACATCGTGACCGACGGCCACGTCCACTGGGACGACGTCGTCACGCCGTTCGCGCGGCACATGAGCGGGTTCGAGATCGGCGGGCTCATCCGCTTCTTCGACAACAACGTCTACTACCGCCGCCCGGTGTGCACGGGGCCCGTCGAATGGCGCGGCCCCTCGTCGGTGGCGCAGTGGCAGTTCGCGTCGTCGGTCGCGACCGTCCCCGTGAAGGCCGTCATCCCCGGCCCCGTCACGTTCGCCCGCCTCTCGGTCGACGAGCACTACGCCGACCACGAGCGGTTCGTCACCGCGATCGCCGGAGTCCTCGCGCAGGAGGCCGCGGAGCTCGTAGCGGCCGGAGCGCGCCACCTGCAGATCGACGAGCCCTCGCTGCTCGACGCGCCGGAGGACCTCGCGCTCGCAAGGCGCGCGCTCGAGGCGATCGTCGCCGAGGCCTCGGGGGCCGAGGTGACGCTCGCGACCTACTTCGGCGACGCGAAGCGACTCGGTGCAGAGTTGTTCACGCTCCCGGCCGACGTCTTCGGCCTCGACCTGATCTCCGGTCCCGAGAGCCGCAACCTCATCGCCGACCTTCCCGCGGGGAAGAAGCTCCAGGCCGGGATCGTCGACGCCCGCAACACGAAGCTGGAGGACCTTCAGGCGCTCGTGGTCGAGATCGGCACGCTCGCAGAGCAGGTGGGGGCCGAGAACCTCAGGGTGTCGCCGAGCGCGAGCTTGGAGTTCCTCCCCAGGGAGAAGGCGCGCGCGAAGCTCGAACGGCTCGCCGAGGCGGCGCAGAAAGCGAGGCAATCGTGATCAAGTCGACGGGTCGGCTCGGCGAGACGTCCGAGAAGGTGGACCTGCCCGGACCGGGTCTCTGGACGACGTCGGTCGGGAGCCTTCCGAAGCCGTCGTACATCACGCAGGCGAGGAGTCGCTACGCGCGCGGCGAGATCGACCGCGAGGAGCTGCGTGAGCTCGAGCGCAAGGCGACGGCGGAATGGATCGCGTTCCAGGACGAGATCGGGACGGACGTCGTCGTCGACGGCGAGCAGTACCGCGGCGACATGGTCGCGTTCTTCGCGGAGGAGCTGCCGGGGCTCGAGATCGGGGGCCTCGTGCGCTCCTACGGGAACCGCTACTACCGCAAGCCGATCGCGACCGGCCCCATCGGCCGCGACCATCCCGTCACCGTCGAGTGGTGGGAGTACGCGCAGTCGCTGACGAGCAAGCCCGTGAAGGGGATGCTCACCGGCCCGTACACGATCTGCGACTGGTCCTTCAACGAGCACTACGCGACCAGACGTGACTTCGTCCTGGACCTCGCGGAGGTGATCCGCGACGAGGCCCTCGACCTAGAGCGCGCCGGCGCGAGGTTCATCCAGATCGACGAGCCCGCCGCGTCGACGCGGATGGACGAGCTCGACCTCGTGATCGAGGCGATGGCGATCGTCACCGAGCCGTTGAGCGCACACACGATCACCCACATCTGCTACGGCGACTTCCACCGGGCGTACCCGAAGATGCTCGAGATCCCCGTCGACCAGATCGACCTCGAGTTCGCGAACTCGGACTACTCGCTCCTCGAGGCGTTCTCGACGAACCCGTTCACCAAGTACATCGGGCTCGGTGTCTCCGACGTCCACACGCACGAGGTCGAAGACGTCGGGGAGATGGCCGACGGCCTGAGGCGTTCGCTGAAGCTCCTGGACCCCGAGCGCGTGTTCGTCGACCCGGACTGCGGGCTGAAGACGCGGACCGAGGAAGAGGCGAAGGCGAAGCTGACGAACATCCGCGCCGCGGTGGACGAGGTCAAGCGGGAGCTGTGACCGGCGCGTAATCTGGCGTCGGTGGATGGGGCACGACGGCGGACGGACCTGCTCGACGGCTACGAGACGCGGACGACGATTCCGCTGCTGGTGCTCGCCGTCGCCGCGCTGCCGTTGCTCGTCGTGCCGGCCGTCGCCGACCTCTCGCCGAGGACAGCGAGCGTCGTCCTCGCCGCGGACTGGGTGATCTGGGGGCTCTTCGTCGCCGACTACGGGATCCGGCTCTACCTCGCTCCGGACCGGTGGCGCTTCGTTCGCGGGAACAAGATCGACCTGCTGATCGTGGTGCTGCCGTTCCTACGACCGCTCCGGGTCGTGCGGTCCGCCCGGGGCCTGCGCATCCTTCGGGCGGCGCTGGCGTCGACGTTCATCGGGCGGGGGACCGTCGCCTTCGGGGAGGTGTTCACCCGGCACAACCTCCACTACGCGGTTGCGGTCACCGTGGCGCTCGTCTTCGCCGGCGCGCTGATGGTCTACGCGTTCGAGTCGGCGGCGCCGGGCGGGAACATCGAGTCGGTCGAAGATGCGCTGTGGTGGGCCGCCGCAACGGTGACGACGGTGGGGTTCGGAGACCAGTTCCCGATCACCACCGGCGGGCGCGCCGTCGGGATCGGGCTGATGGTCGTGGGGCTGTCCCTGTTCGCCTTCGTCGCGGGTTCGCTCGTCTCGTACTTCTTCGACAGTCGCGAGAAGGAGGGGGAGCCGACGCTCCGAGACGTCGTCGAACGGTTGGAGCGGATCGAGGCGCGGCTCGGCGACACCCCGGAGGGCAAGGACGACGCCTAGGCGTCGCCCGTGTAGCGCAGGATGTCGAGCCCCCGGTGGAAGTCGATCGAGTACACGATCTCGTCGCTCATCCAGTAGGACGCCGAGGTCGAGCCCCCGGCCGGGAGGAACCACGCGGCCTCCTCGATCGACCCGTCGGAGCCGATCTCGATGATGCGCGTGGCGTGCTCGTAGTGGGCGAGCGTTACCAGGCCCCCGTCGTTGAAGCCGGGATGCTCGTCGAACACGTGCGTCGAGCATCCGACGACGCTGACGGGCGGCGAGCCGTCGGCGACCGTGCCGTTGCCGAGCCGGAACGTGTCGGCGACCGTGAACGTGCGTGTCTTGCGCCACCGTGACGCGTCCCACGTCACGAACGCCGACGTCGTGTCGTCGCAGCGCGGGTTGAACGACGTCTCCTCCGAGCCGAGGACGAACCGATCCCGGCCCCCGCGAGGCCATGCGACGGTGCCCAGATATCCGCTCGAGCGGCTGGCCGTCGCGTCGCCCATGGCGACGTGCCGAGGCTTCGTCACGCGGTCGCGACCGTCCAGGAGGCGCATCGTCGGCATCGACGCGGTCAGCACGCGCCCCGGAGCGACCTCGGTGACGTCGTGCCAGTACTTCAGCGCCGGCTCGTTCCAGTCGCCCGCGACCTTCGGCGACGCCGGGTCCCTCAGGTCGACGATCGTGCCGTGCGACCCGTACGCCCAGCGGCAGTCGAGGACGCACGTGAACGTGTGGTCGGGAGTTCCGGCGAGCGTCGCGATCTCCGCGGGGGCCGCAGGGTCGCTCACGTCGAAGACGTGGAGCTGGAAGGTGGGTGTCTGCTCCCCGATGATCAGGATCTCGCCGTTCGTGTCCATGCGTTCCGCGGGGAATTGGAACCCGGTGGGGATCGTGCTGACGTGCCGCGGGTTCAAAAGATCGGTGACGTCGTAGATCGACAGCGCCTTCCACGAGGTGACGTAGAGGTGGTCGCCGACGCGCTTCGCCACCTGCGCGGCCCCCGCGTCGAACGGCACGGTCTTCACGTACTCGATCGGCCCGGCGCTCAGGCCCGCGGCGCGAGCGGGCGAGCCGCCGGGCACGACGAGAGACGCCGCGAGCGCGACGGCGGCGGCGATCGCTCTGGTTGGCCTCACGGCGGAAGGGATTGGATCGCCGACCCCGCGGTCCCTGCCGGCGAGACGGGCCAGAAAGTGCACGACGCGGCCCGAACGGGCTATTGGCGCGGCCGCCACTCGCACAGCATGCGCAGCGA
>DASQEJ010000214.1:0-5630 GCA_035633715.1 Actinomycetota bacterium
GATCCTGCGGGCCGAGCCCGACATCGAGGTGGTGGCGGAGGCCGGCGACGGCGCGGAGGCGATCGAGGCCGTGCGCCGCACGCGGCCCGACGTCGTGCTGATGGACGTGCGCATGCCGGGCACGGACGGTCTGGAGGCGACGCGCCGGATCCTCGGCGACCCTGCGCTGGGCGACGTCCGCGTGCTGATCCTCACGACGTTCGACCTCGACGAGTCCGTGCCCGAGGCGCTGCGCGCCGGAGCGAGCGGTTTCCTGCTGAAGGACACGTCGCCCGCCGACCTCCTCGACGCGATCGCGGTCGTCGCCGCGGGCGACGCGCTGCTCGCGCCGAGCGTCCCGCGCAGGATGATCGAGGCGTTCGTGAGCCGCTCCGGCCCGCGCCGCCCGGCCCCCGCGCTCGACGCGCTGACCGAACGTGAGCGAGAGGTGCTCGCGCTCGTGGGCCGCGGCCTCTCCAACGGAGAGATCGCGGAAGAGCTCGTCGTCAGCCCCGCCACCTCGAAGACGCACGTGAGCCGCATCCTCACGAAGCTGGGAGCGCGCGACCGCGCGCAGCTCGTCGTGATCGCGTACGAGTCGGGGCTCGTCCGCCCCTCGTCGCACTGACCGTACGCCCGCCGGCGTACGCGATCTGTCTCCCCCCGGCCGACGACGCGAGGCGTCGCCGTTCCTAACGTGGAGCCACGAGAGACGACGAGCCGAAGGAGGAGCAGGTGGCGTCCGAGAACCCGATCGAGGTGCGGGGCCTCACGAAGTCGTTCGGCGACGTGCTCGCCGTGGACGACCTCACGTTCGACATCCCGCCGGGGAAGGTCACGGGGTTCCTCGGGCCGAACGGCGCGGGCAAGAGCACGACGCTGCGCATGATCCTCGGCCTGCTGCGGCCGCAACGGGGGGCCGCGCTGGTGCTCGGGAAGCCCTTCGCCGACCTCTCCGCGCCCGCCCGCACGGTCGGCGCGTTGCTCGAGGTCGACCAGTTCCATCCCGGGCGGTCGGGGCGCAACCACTTGCGGGTCCTCGCGACCGCGGCGGGGATCCCGGCGCACCGCATCGACGAGGTGCTCGAGACCGTCGAGCTCACCGCCGCCGCCGGGCGCAAGGTCGGCGGCTACTCGCTCGGGATGAAACAACGGCTGGGCCTCGCGGCCGCGCTCCTCGGCGACCCTCGCATCCTCGTCCTCGACGAGCCGGCGAACGGGCTGGACCCCGCGGGGATCCGGTGGTTGCGGAACTTCTTGAAGACCTTCGCGTCCGGGGGCCGCGCGGTCTTCGTCTCGAGTCACCAGCTCGCGCAGATGGCGGAGATGGCCGACGACGTGGTCGTCGTCGACAAGGGGCGGCTCGTGACCCACTCGCCGGTGGACGACCTCGTCGGGCGGGCGTCCGTGACGGTGCGGGTCGTCACGCCGCAACCCGATCGTCTGGGCGAGCTCCTGACGGAACGCGGCATCGACCACGAACGGATGTCGGCGGACGCCCTGCGCGTCGCGGCGGACGGCGTCGTCGTCGGGACGCTGGCGGCCGCGGAGTCGATCCCGTTGTTCGGCCTCGCCGAGGAGCAGAGGGCCCTGGAAGACGTCTTCTTCGAGCTGACGGGCGCACACGAGAGGAGCGGTTGAGATGAGAGACCTGATCGCGTCGGAGCTGAGGAAGCTCACGACCACACGTTTGGTTTACCTGCTGTTCGCCGGCGTGGCCGCGCTGGCGGTGATCAGCGTCCTCGACCCGGGCACGGGCGCGTCGACGTTCGAACGGCCGTTCCACGAGCAGACGTTTCTGTTCTTCACGTCGCTGCTCACGCGCGTCGTCGTCCTCGTGATGGGCATCCGTGCGATCACGGACGAGTTCCGCCACGGGACGATCTCCTCGGCGCTCGTCGTCACGCCTCGGCGCGGCCGGCTGCTCGCCGCGAAGGCCGTCGCGGTAGCGCTCACGGGTGCGGCCCTCGCCGTCACGGCGTGGGCCGTGATGGCCGGGGCCGCGAGCGTGGTCGCGGCGACGGAGGGTGCGACTCTGCGGCTGGACGCGGGCGCGTGGCGGTCGCTCGGCGGAACCACGCTCGCGGGCGTCGCGTGGGGCGTGATCGGCCTCGGGATCGGGGCGATCGTCCGCAGCCAGATCGTCGCGATCGTCGGTGGCCTCGTGTGGCTGATGGGCCTGGAGGACGCGGTCCGAGGATGGCTGGGAGACCTCGGGACCTACCTGCCGGGGCAGTCCGGCCTCGCGCTCGCGATAGCTCCGTCCGACCGGGCCGCCGCGCTGGGGGCCGCGACGTTGACCGCATACGCCGTCGTGGCCTGGGTCGCGGCGACGTATGCGATGCGAAGAGACGTGACCTGAGCCGAGCCCGCTACTCGACCGTGAACTCCGCGGACATGCCGCGGGCGACGTGAGGCGGGCCGTCGGCCTTGCGCGCCGCCTTCGGGCTCGTCGAGCCCACGGGGACGAAGCACACGAGCGCGTACTTGCCGGGCGTCAACTCTTTCGGCTCGAGGTCGGACGCGCCCGGAGGCCCGAATGACGCGCCGAGGAAGTCGATCTTCGACTGCGCCTCCTTGTCGGAGAGCTTCATGAGGTCCTCGATCGTCGTCGCGGGGTCCTTGTAGCGAAGGATCAACATCTCGTGGACCTCTTCGCCCTCGTTCGAGAACCCGAACGTCACGGTCCCGGCGGGCAGCGTCTCGGGCACGCCCTCGAACGCGTAGTCGACGGCGGCGACGTCGATCCGCTCGTAGCCGCAGTTGTCGGCGACCCACTCGTCGATCTCTTCTTCGCTCTGGGAGAACTCCTCGCTCTGGAAGGCCGCGTCGTCCTGCTTGTCGAGCGCCTCTCGGACGGTGGCGCCGACGACCCCCATCTGCTCCTCGAGCTCGGCGGGGGCGGCCTCCTCCGCTGCCGCGAGCAGGTCCTCGACCGCGCTCGGGTCGCCCCCGGTCGAGGCCTGGAGCACCGCGGTCTCCGCGGCCACGACGTTCTCGCAGAACGCCTGGGCGTCCCCGGCCCCCGCGTCTTGCGCCGCCGTCTCCTCCGCCGCAGACGTGGCGTCCGCAGAGTCGTCCGCGTCGTCGCCACCGCAGGCGGACAAGGTGAGCGACAGGGCCGCGGCGAGCGCGATCACACGCAGGATCTTCAAGGATGGTTCCCCTCTGTAGGCGGGTTGGTGCGACGCACACTACCGGCGGCTACGCTCTCGCCGATGCTCGTGCGCTACGTGATGTGGGACCTCGACGGCACGGACGCGACGATCGAACGGCTCAGGGAGTACCTGCGCGACGAGTCGGTCGACGCGTTCTCACACGTCCGCGGGCTGCGGTTCAAGGCGTGGGTCTCCGACGCCGCGTCGAACCGCTGGGGAGCGGTGTACGTGTGGGAGGACGCCGAAGCGGCGCGCCAGAAGCTTCCGAGCCGCGCCCGCGAGCTGATCGGCAAGGACCCGGACGTCGTCGAGCAGTACACGGTCGAGGCGACGGTCGAGGGCGTCTTCGCCGACGGCGTCCTGACGCGGCGCGGCCTCGCGTTCGAGTAGCGCTGTTTCAGTACCGGTCGACCTGGCGGTAGCCGCGCTCCTCTGTCCACGACTCGATGTCGAGGTGGTCGCCGGCGGGCGCGAGGTGCGACATCTCCTTCACGTCGACGCGAAAGAGGTGGAAGCCTCCGAACGATTGGCCCTGGGCGCCCCCCGACGCCTTGCGGTACCTCTCGAACGTCTCCTCGTCCTCGACGTGCACCCCGGCCCCGGACAGCTTCGCGTCGCCGTTCGCGACCATCTTGTCGACGGTCGCGCTGTGGAGCGCGAGCCGGGGGTCACGCAGCAGGTCGTTCGCCTTCAGGGAGCGCGGCATCATCCCGAGCCACAGCTCGCCCTCGCCGAACAGGGTCTCGATCCCGGTGATGCGGGGAGACCCGTCCTTGCGCAACGTCGCGAGGAGCGCGAGCCCGTGCGCCTCGAACCTCGACCGGACCTTCGCGGCGAGCTCCGGCGCCGCCTCCGTCACTTCCGCCCAGTTCACCCGGTGGCCTCCCCTTTTCGGACACGTGTGGAACGCTTCTTCAGGGAAATCTAGACAACCGAGGAGGCGCGGGTGGGAGGCCGGAACGCGGGTTCGGCGATCGTGGCGATCGGCGTGGTCGTCGTCGTGATCGGGATCCTGGTCGGCCGGGGCTGGCTGTCGTGGTTCGGGCGGCTCCCCGGCGACATCCGCATCGAGTCCGAGTCGACCCGCGTCTACGTCCCTCTGACGTCGATGCTGCTGGTCTCGCTCGCGCTCACGCTGGTGGTCAACCTGTTCCGAAAGCTCTGAGCGCCCTCTTGACGCCGGGGGCGAAGGGAGTAGAACGGGGGGCGGATCGAGCCGTCTAGAAGAGGAGGCACGCCGTGTTCGCCCAGATCGTCCAGGGCCGGGTGACGGACCCCGCAGGGTTGAGAAAGCAGTGGGAGAGATGGGTCGAGGACGTGAGGCCGAACGCTCAGGGCTTCCTCGGCGCGACTGCGGGCGTCACGGCCGGCGGCGAGTTCGTGTCGATCGCGCGCTTCGAGGACGAGGCCGCGGCCCGTGCGAACAGCGACCGCCCCGAGCAGAGCGCGTGGTGGGAGGAGACCTCGCAGTACGTCGCGGACGCGATGTTCCACGACTGCACCCAGGTCGACGTCTTCGGCGGCGGGGGCTCGGACGACGCGGGCTTCGTCCAGGTGATCCAGGGCAAGGTGACCGACGTCGAGAAGTCGCGCGCGCTCGACGCCAAGATGGAGCCGGCGATGCGCGAGGCGCGGCCCGACGTGATCGGCGGCGTGAACGCGTGGCACCCCGACAACGGACGCTTCACGACGTTCATCTACTTCACCTCCGAGGCCGAGGCCCGCGCCAAGGAGAAGGAGATGGAGGACACCGAGGCCTTCGCCGAGATCATGCAGGAGATGCAGGCCCTGTCCGACGGGGAGCCGAAGTACATGGACCTGACGGAGCCCTGGACGACGTGACGGGCCGGGGGCCTCAGCCTTCCAGCGCGCACACCCAAGCCTGAGCGCGTCAGGCCTGGGTCCTGCGGGATTCTGTGAACCACTTGTCAATGAGACCGCTAGGTGTGCCGATTGACGGTACGACGATCACGAGTCGGGGGACGCGCTGGGCCCCCCGGCCGCTGGGCGTCGACCCCGCCGTAGCGTGAGACGAGGTCGCAGCCGCGGCACTTGCCGCGCGGATTCGGCGCGCTTGCTAGCCGTCGGCTACCGTCAGCAGTCGCCTCAGTTTCGTCCGCGTCCCTGCAATTCGTTAGAGGTCGCCGAGCGAGACGTGTACCTTGCTCCGTTGGCAACTCCGTCCGTTAGGTGCTTGGAGCCACTCGCGCTTGGGAGTCGTCACGGCACGAGCGGCAGGACACCCTGAGGTTGGCCGGGTTGCGCGGGATCTACATCTCGGGGGCGTTCCCCTAGCCACTGAGCGACACGGTCGTTGACACCCCACTTCGGCGGATACCACGCCGTTACCGGCTCGCCCGTCGGTCGATAGACCTGCTTAATCCTCTTTCGTTGCGATACCCCCGAAATTTCCGGAAACGCTCGCCGAGCGTACTTGCCGATCTCGCAGAACAAGTTCTGGCAATCAATCAGCTGCAGAGGCCGTCCCCACAA
>DASQEJ010000215.1:0-3475 GCA_035633715.1 Actinomycetota bacterium
GCCACCGGTGTACGAAAGCGCCGGCATCCGCCTGATCACGTCGTCGGTGCGCCGCAACTCGCCGGCGACGCTCGACTCGAAGATCCACCACAACAACCTGCTCAACAACATCCTGGCGAAGATCGAGGCCAACGTCGCGGGAGCGGACGACGCGCTGATGCTCGACCTCCACGGGTTCGTAGCGGAGACGAACGCGACCAACGTGTTCATAGTCCGCGACGGCGCGGTCGTCACGCCGCGGGCCGACGCGTGCCTGCCGGGGATCACCCGGGCGATCGTGCTCGAGCTCGCGGCCGCAGCCGGGATCCCGGCGGAGGAGCGCAACGTGTCGGTGTCGGAGGTCTACACGGCCGCGGAGGCCTTCACGACGGGGACGATGGGGGAGCTCGCGCCGGTGCTGGAGGTAGACGGGCGCGTGATCGGCGACGGCTCGATCGGTGAGATCACGCGGAGGCTGCAGGAGCTCCACCGAGCCCGGACGCGGGACGAAGGCGAGCCGCTCCCGCCCCGCTCATAGGAGAAGCGGTTTAACGGTCGCGGGGCCGGAGAGACGGATCGGCCCCCTCCCGGAGCTCGGCTCCCAGAGCAGCAACCGCACGAACGGCGCTCTCGAAGGCTTCCTGGACGTTCCGTCGCAGGAGGTCCTTCTCGTTCTCCGCTGCTCCGCGATCGATCCAGCCGACGATCTCGCCACACCGTTTGACGAAGTAGGCGGACATCGCGCCGGCGTCGCCCGGAGCGTGCTCGGCCTCCTTGCCCGCGTCGACTAGACGCGCCTTCAGCAACGATGCGGTGGCGTAGTTGCCGTCAGTGCCGGGCCTCAGGTGTTCGAGGGCGGTCAGGTACAGCCCGTTGAGGGCTACGTCGAGCCGGAGGAGGGATTGCCCCTTCTGCAGGGCGTCCTCCCGGTCTTGGTCCTCTTCGCGCCGGCGCGCCGCCGCCGCGCGCTCGCGCTTTCCGCGCCGAACCCTCATGACCTCGATCGCCAGCGTGGCCGACAACGAGACGCCCATCGCGATCCACTCGCCCGCCTCCATCCCGCGGCGAGCCTAACCCTCGCTATGACTGAGCCACCAGTCAGAGGAGTCGCAAAACGAGTTGAGTTCGAGCCCGCCGGGTCCTCCCGGGTCGTGTCGGGGACCATGGATCGAGGCTAGCGAACGTGCGTTCGGGAGCCCGGCTTTGGCGACGTGCTGTCAGCGAGCTGGCGCTCGCCTACGGGACGTCGAAGTGCCTGATGATCGGCGTCTGCTGGAAGACCTTGCGGAACTCCGCCAGCGCCTCTCGGTAGTCGGGGCTCCCGATCGCGGCGTCGATCGCCTCGCGGGATTCCCAGCGCGAGATCGCGCACAGCTCGACCAGGTCGCCGGAGTGCTCGTCGACGCCCACGAGGAGCTCGATCCCGTGGCACCCGGCGAACGCGTCGAAGGCCGGCGCGACGTCGTCGCGGAAGAGCGTGACCGCGCTGGTGACGTCCCCGGGGTCGACGGTGGTGTCGAAGATGCGAACGATCACGGCCGGCACCTTTCCTCGCGCTCACTCATACGTTCCATGCCCCCCGGTTGAACATGCCCGCCAGTTGCGGGTTCAGCTTCAGCCGGCGCTCCTCGTGCGCGTACGTCGCCGCCACTATCTCGCCCATGCCCGGATAGCGCTGGACGATGCGCACCTTCTCCTCGTCGATCTCGATCACGTTGTACGAGGGCCGCGTGTAGCCGCGCACGCGGTGGCTCGACGCGGTGCCCGAGTTCACGAGCAGCATCTCGCCCACCTGCCAGACGTTCGGGACGTGCTTGTGCCCGGCGAGCACGAGGCTCACGTCCAGCTCGGTCAGGAGCGCCAGCATGTCACCGGCGTCCCACACGATGTTGCGCTCGCGCCCGGTGCCGGGGACGGACACGAGGTGGTGGTGCATGACGAAGATGCGGTAGTCGTCCGGCCACTCGTACGACGCGCGGATCCAGTCGTAGCGGATGTGGCCGACCTCCCCCTCGGCGAGGTCCGGCTTCGACGAGTTCACCGCGACCACCGTCGCCCATCGCTGAGGCTCGCCCTTGTCGGGCGGCGTCATCGGAAGGCGCAGCACGCGGTCCGACTTCCCGAACGCGTCGCGGAAGTGGAGGAACCCGACGTTCATCAGGTCGTGGTTGCCGGGGATCACCAGCATCTCGAGGTCGGACAGCCGGTCGAGGTAGCGCTTCGCCTGACGGAACTGCGGACCGTAGCCCTCGGAGGTGAGGTCACCGACGACCGCGACGAGGTTCGGGCGGAGGTCGATGATCTCCTCTATCGCGTGGTCGAGGAGGTCGGCGTCGAACATGGGATGGCCACAATGCAGGTCGGAGATCTGCGCGATCGTCAGATGGTGGCCTCTCACGGGGTCCGTATGATAGGTCCAGCCGCATCGGGTGGGCGGCTCTCGAGATCACGGGGGGTACGTGGAGCCGGTCTACCTGTTGACGAAGGGGCTGATGAAGCCCTGGCTCCTCGCGTGGTTCCGCTGGCGCGTCGAGGGGGCCGAGAACATCCCGCGGCACGGGCCTGCGATCGTCGCCATCAACCACATCGCCTACATGGACGCGTTCGCCGGGTGCTACCTCGTCGACCACTGCAAGCGCCGCCCTCGCTTCCTCGCGAAGTCGGAGCTGTTCGAGGACAAGCGGATCGCGTGGATCCTCCGGGGCTGCGGCCAGATCCCGGTTCGCCGGGGGACGGCGAACGCGCCGGTGGCGCTCGACCACGCCCTCGACGCGCTGCGCCGCGGCGAGGTCGTCGTCGTCTTCCCGGAGGGGACGATCACGAACGACCCCGACCTCAACCCGATGACGGCCAAGACGGGCGCGGCGCGGCTCGCCCTCGAGTCCGGCGCGCCGTTGATCCCGTGCGCTCTGTGGGGGACCCAGAACATCTGGCCGAAGGGCTACGCGAAGAACTGGCGGCCGCGCCAGCAGGTGCTCGTGCGGATCGGGACACCGCTGGACGTGTCGGGCGACGCGGCGTCGCCGGACGCATGGGCGGAGACCGGCGAGAAGCTGATGAGCGCGATCGGCCATCTGCTCTCGGGCCTTCGCACGGAGCTGCCCGACCGCCGCAAGCCCAAGAAGAAGGCGGCCTAGTGAAGATCGCGTTCATCGGAGCCGGGTCGTGGGGGACCGCGACCGCGGCCCTCGTCGCCAACCAGGGCAAGTACGACACGTATCTGTGGGCCCGCCGCGGCGAGCTCGCAGAGACGATCAACCTGTATCACGAGAACCCGGAGTACCTCCCGGACGCCCGCCTGCCGGAGAGCCTGCGCGCTACGAACGACCTCGAGGAGGCCCTGACGGGGGCCGAGATCGTCGTCATGGGCGTCCCGTCGCACGGCTTCAGAGCGGTGCTGAGAGACGTCGCCGGGATCGTCGGCGCGAAGCCCTGCTACGTGAGCTTGACGAAGGGCCTCGAGGTCGAGAACCGCAAGCGCATGTCCGAGGTCCTC
>DASQEJ010000216.1:0-1508 GCA_035633715.1 Actinomycetota bacterium
CTGCATCGACTGGACCGCGGTCTTGCCCTGCAGCTCCTCGTCGAACGCGGCCTCGAGCCGCGTCTCGCCGTACACGAGCGACTTGTAGCCGACGATGTGCGCGTACAGCTCGCCCTCGGGGTAGTAGCGCTCGTACTTGTAACGACCCTTCGTCGCTCTCGTGGTCGCGACGAGCTTGCCGTCGTAGGTCTCGATGTCGCCGCGTTTCACCGAGTACTCGGCGATCAGCGCGCGGATGTTGTTCGGGTTCGAGGCGATGTCCTCGGCCGCGAGGATCTGGATGTAGTTGAGCTGGAGGAACAGAGCGGCGAACGCGAGCAGGAGCCCGATCCCCACCTTGCGGATCTGGCGCGACATCAAGGCCTTCCCCCTATCAGGATCTCCGCCGTATGGGCGGGAGCAGGCTCCGACGCGGCCTGGTCCGAGATTCGGATCAACAGCGCCACCAGGATGAAGTTCGACAGGATGCTCGAGCCTCCGTACGACATGAACGGCAGCGTGATCCCCGTCAGGGGCATCAGCCGCGTGACGCCCCCGAGGATGATGATCGTCTGCAGGCCGAGGATGAACGTGAGCCCGGCCGCGAGCAGCTGCCCGAAGTCGTCACGCGCGTGCAGCGCCACCCGCAGGCCGCGGCCGACGAGCAGCATGAACGAGAGCAGGATCGCGACGGTCCCCATCAGCCCCAGCTCCTCGCCGATGACGGCGAAGATGAAGTCGGTCTCGGCGACTGGTATTAGGTCGGGCCGTCCCTGACCGAGCCCCGTCCCGAAGAGCCCACCGGTCGCGAGCGCGAACAACGACTGGGCGAGCTGGTAGCTCGGCCCCTGGATCAGCTCCGGGTCGAAGACGTCGAGCCACACCTGCACGCGGCTCTGGACGTGGCTGAACGTCTGGTAGCCGACGAAGGCGCCGACGACGAACAGCAGGGCACCGAACGCGGTGTAGACGATGCGCGAGGTCGCGACGTACAGCATCAGCAGGAAGATCGAGAAGAACAGGAGGCTGGATCCCAGGTCGCGCTCGTAGAACATCACCGCGAGCGAGACGCCCCACATCACGAGCAGGGGGCCGAAGTGCTTGAAGTCGGGGACGTGCAGGCCGGCGATGCGCTTGGTCGCGATCGCGAGGAGCTCCTTGCGGTCGGCGAGGTACGCGGCGAAGAAGGCGACGAGGCAGATCTTCGACAGCTCCGCGGGCTGGAACTGGAAGCCGCCGACCTTCACCCACAGCCGCGCGCCGTTCACGACCGCGCCGACGGGCGTCATCGGTAGCAGCAGCAACGCGATCCCGGCGAACCCGAGGATGTACTTGTAGCGCGCCAGCACCCGGTAGTCGCGGACTACGACGAGGGTCGCGGCGAAGCACACGAGGCCGAGCGCCGTCCACGTCACCTGCGTCGTGCCGAACCCCCGCGGCGAGAGGCGGTAGATCGCGGCGAGGCCGATCGCGTTGAGGCCCGCGACGAGGGGCAGCACGAGCGAGTCCGCCTGCTTCGCGAAGCGCCG
>DASQEJ010000217.1:0-1711 GCA_035633715.1 Actinomycetota bacterium
CCGCCGGACAGCGCGACCACACGGACGACGTTCGGGTGCTCGGTGAGCTTCAGGTAGAAGTTGTCCTCCTCCGGCAGCGTGAGCTTGAACATCACCTGCTCGTCGGAGCCGAGCCGGTCGAGCGACTCGAAGATCGCGTCGCGCAGCATCGACTCGGCCTGCGCCTTCTCCGGGCTCTTGATGTCGACCTCGGGCTCGAGGATCGGGACGAGGCCGTGGCCGACGATCTGGCGCCCGACCTCGAACTGCTGGTCGACGATCGCCTGGATGCCGTCCTTGTCGGCGAGCTTCACGACCGAGCGCATCTTCGTCCCGAACACGCCCTTGGCGACGGCGCGGCCGAGGAGGTCGTCGAGCCCCGGCATCGGCTTCATGACCTGTACACCGTTGTCCTCGTCCGCCAGGCCCTTGTCGACCTTCAAAAACGGCACGACGCCCTTGACGTCCCACAGGTAGTCGACGGAGCCGCGCCCGTCGATCTCGCGATCCATCGTGTTCTCGAAGAGGATGGCGCCCAGGATGCGCTCGCCGCTGAAGGCGCGGCTCGTGATGATGCGGCTCCGCATCTCGTGCATCGTCGAGAACATCTCCTCGTCGTTCGAGTAGGCGTCCTCTTCGATCCCGTAGAGCTTCAGCGCCTTGGGCGTGCTGCCGCCGCTCTGGTCGAGCGCGGCGATGAAGCCGTTGCCGGTCCGGATCTTTTCGAGCTGCTGGTCGTTCACTGAGATCACTCCTATGGCGTGGACCGCTCGCCGAGGCGACGGTGCCGTGTCGACGTGTGGCTGCCAGAATCGCATAACCGGCCTCCGGCAGGCGAGTCGTGGCCGCGGCGCTGTGGTTCGATTGGGGCGTGACCGAGCACGACGAGAACCCGAACGTAGAGCTGGTCAACCGGTTCCTGCGGGGGCAGAACCTCGAGCAGGTGGCGCGGGTCGACGAGGCGATCGAGCTGTACGAGACCATCCTCGCGGCCGGCTTCGACTCGATCGGCCCGTACGACCGTCTGATCCAGATCTATTCGCATCGGGCCGCTCATCGCGAGGTCGTCCGCGTCGCCGAGGCGGCCCTCGCCGCCGTCCACACCTACCCCGAGAAGAGGCGCTGGTACGAGCAGACGCGCGAGGCGGCGCTCACGGCCGCGTCGTCGGTGCCGAAGGCGGCGCCCAAGCGACCTGCCGGTTGACGGAGCTCGAACGGGTCCTCCACGAACGGATCGCCCGCGACGGGCCGCTGCCGTTCGGGGCGTTCATGCAGCTCGCGCTCTACCACCCGCGCCACGGCTACTACTCGGGCGGCCGCCCTCGCACCGGGTGGAGGGGGCCCTTCGTGACGTCGCCCGAGCTCGACCCCTCGTACGGCGAGTTGTGGGCGCGCGCCGTCGCGAAGGTGTGGGAGGCGTGCGGTTCGCCGGACCCGTTCGCGGTCGTGGAGGTGGGGCCGGGCGAGGGGGGCTTCGCGCACGCTCTTCTCTCCGCGCTGGACGGTGAGCTCCGGCGGGCGGTCCGCTACAGGCTGGTCGAACGGGTGCCTCAGGTGCAGGAGCGCCAGCGGGAGCGGCTCGCGGGGTTCGACGCCGAGTGGAGCGCGTCGATAACGGAGCTCCCGCGCTCGGAGCACGGCGTCGTGTTCGCCAACGAGATCCTCGACAACCTCCCCGTCCACCTCGTGGAGCGTCGCGACGGCGAGCTGCTCGAGGTCTGCGTCGAGTCGC
>DASQEJ010000218.1:0-7088 GCA_035633715.1 Actinomycetota bacterium
GTGTTCACCTCGACCTCGATCACGACGTCGCGCACCCGCACCCTCGCCGACGCCTCGGCCGAGGCCGGCGGGTTCCCCGGCCCCATCGTGCAGCCGGGGGCGGTCGGGTCGCACAGCGGGTTGTCGTCGCCCGGGTCGAGCGACGGCGGCGGCACGTCGACCTCGATCGAGCCGTCGCCCTGGATCTCGCCCTCGCCACCCGGGAGCGGCACGTCGACGACCGGCGCGTCCTCGGAGGCCTGCTTGCCCTTGCGGCCGCCGGCCGAGGCGATCTTGCCCCCGGTCGCGGCTCGGCGGACGAGCGGGGACTCGCCGAGGAGGTTCGTCGCACGGGGGGCGCCGGGGCCGGCGAGGATGACGGCCGAGGCGCGCACCATGGACGACTCCGCCAGCCACACCTCCTCGGCGACGGCCGAGGGGGTCCGGGAACGCTGCGTCGCGGCCCCCGGGTCGTCGATGCCGAGGAGCGAGGTCAGCGGTGAGAGCGAGATGGCGGCCGCGGCCACGACGCCGGCGAGGCTCGAGGCCAGCCCCTGCTCGACCTTCGTGAGGTCGCGGGGCACGAAGACCTGCTGCGGCAGCCCGACCAGACGGCGCCACCGGGCGACGAGGATGCCGCACCCGGCCCTCTCGAGGATCGCGCTCAGGTTCCGACGCGCCCTCATCCGGAGCATCTTGATCGCCGCGGCGCTGGCCTCGGGCGGGCGCTGGTTCCGGTCGAGCTCGGAGAGCAGGACCGAGCGCTGGGCGGGAGTGAGCTCCGTCATGGCCCGCCTGATGCGGCTCAGCTCGAGCCGGGCGAGGCCGGAGCGCTCGACGTCGCAGACGGCGGGGATCTCGGGCTCGATCTCGACGACGGTCCGGTGGGAGTCGCGGCGGGCGTTGTCCCGCACGATGTTCATGGCGATCGTCAGGGCGAGCCCGATGGGCGAGCCGGCGGGGTCGACCTGATCCCACATCCGGTACAGCCGGAGGCCGGTCTCCTGAACCACGTCCTCCCGATGGCTGTCGGGCACCTTCTTGCTGCTCAGAAAGCGGTGTATGCGCCGTTCCAGGTCCGGCCATACGGCTTCGAAGCTCGACTCAAGCTGCGTCGTCATCTTCATCTCCCCCGGATCTCTCCGCCCACCGCATGGGCCGGCCCGCTTGGAAAGCGACCCGATCATGCCATTGCTCTGCTTAATACGCACTAATCGTGCGGTAGTAACAGAAATTGGACGCGCCACCCCCGCCACCCTGACCATCGACCGCATTTCGTCGGCGGGGTGACGGGAAGTGGCAGGGGGCTGCGCCTCTTACGTCCGGGTCGCCCGGACCGTGATCGTCCGGGAGCGGGCCCCGGCGCAGGTCTCCGAGGCGCCGAGGACGGCCCGGTACTCGCGGGTCCTCGACACGACGACCTTCAGGCGGTACCGGCCGGAGTCCCGGGTGAGCGCCGTCGCGACTGCCCGGAAGCGGCGGCCCGGCCTCCGGGCTTGGAGGGTCAGGTGCTGGGCGCCGACGCAGCCGGCCGTGTCCGAGCGGACCCGCCCGGACAGCCGGACCGAGGTCCCCGCGGGGACGCTGCGGTCGGAGGCGCCGATGCCGACGGTCCTGGCCGCGGGCCCGCCGGGCGTCTCGGTCGGGTCGGGCGACGGCCCGCCGTCCGGCGTGCACGGGACGACCGCTAAAGGCGTGCGGAAGCCCGTCGTCTCCGGGGTGGCCGCCCATCCGATGCTGCCCGCCGCCGCGGGCTCACCGATCGTCAGCCGGTCGTCGTTGGCGGCGCAGCCGTCGTCGACCTCGTCCGCCCACACCGTGTACTGCGTCACGCCCGGAGCGCTCGAGTAGAGCCTGATCCCGAACGTCCCGCGGTCGCCCGTGCCGCCCGAGGCGACCTCGACGTGCTTGGGGTCGGGCGAGCCGAACACCTGGTGCTCACCCTGCTCGCCCGGGCTCGCGTTCGCCGGCGGCACCTCGGGACGACCGGTGCAGTCGAACGCGGGCTCGACCGTGTGGTTGCCGCGATCCGGCGCGACGGGGCCTCCGAGCACCGCCGACGTGTGGAACCTGAGCGAATCGGCGGGACCGACCGCCTCGGCGTCGACGTTCGCGCCGGGCACCACGCGGCCCAGCTGGTCCGTGACCGTCGCGGTGATCGTGCCGCTGCAGAAGAAGCGGTCCGAAGCTGCGTCCTTGTCGACCCTCTGCTCGGCGACCTCGCCGAGGTCGACCTGCGCGGGCTGCTGCACGTACGGGGTCACGCGGACGACGTCGCCCGACTCGTTGAAGCGATCCTCGTACCCGTTGGGCGAGTCGTTCGCGACGGCCGCTACCGCGGTTATCGCCTGCGCGTCGGCCGGGTCCGCGAGCGTGCACCGCACGCCGTTGTCGGCGTTGTTGTTGTTCGGGCCGATGACCTCCGTCCCGCACACCTTCCACTGCGGCTCGGTCCCCGCGGGCGACGTCGTGTAGAAGGTGCGAACGAAGCTCATGTCGGGCGTGGCGGTGTACAGCGCGTCGATCGTCGCAACCGGCTTCTTGCGCGTCGCGCCCCCCTTCTCGGGCAACGACGACGCGAGCGGTGCGAACGTCCCGAACGGCCCGCCGCTCGTCGGGTACGCGAGGTCGATCGCCGGCTCGATCCGCATGATCGTCACGTCGACGCTCTTCCGCGCGACCGGCTCGTTGTCGAGCACGACGTACGCCGTGACGGTCGCCGGGCCGTTCAGCACCTCGGGCGGGATGTCCCACGACGCCTCCCAGGTGTCGGCCTCGGGTGGGTCGCCGGCGGGCTTGAACCCCGGCAGCTCGAAGTCGAGCGCTCCCTGGGTCACGGTGAAGAACACGGTGGAGTCCACGGGCGCGTCCGTGACCCACGCGCTGAAGCGATAGACGCCGTCGGAGGCGGCGCAACAGCCGGGACCGACGTCCGTGGTCGCATCCGACACGATGTATCCGCGCTCCCCCGCGAGGGCGAAGCTGGAGGGGTTCAGAAAGGCGATCTTCGGCTCCGCCGCGGCGAACGACGCCGCTGCCGGGACGAGCAGCGTCATCAGCAACCCGGCGGCCAACGACAGCGACAGTGCTCTGGCTCTGCGTTCCACGTCCATCTCACTCACCTTCCCGCTCGCGTCGCGGCGTGCATGCGACGAGACGCAGCTGCTTGGTTTGGGTCACGGGGGTGTCAGCAGGGACGTCCCTGTCAGCTCCCGCGTTATCTCTGGCCCTGTCGCACGTATTCAGGAGATAGGAGCACCACCGATCAAGGGCCGTGCCAGTGAATGTCCGGAGACTGTCCCTAGTAGGCAAAGGAACTCGGTTGAAAGCGGAACAAAACCTCCCACCCGCAGAGTTCTTCGCAGAGCCCGTAGCCCCCGGTTGGATCCTCGTCGCGCCGTCCGCGCTACCCGACAGGTGGCGAGACCGTGCCACACCTATGTTCCTCGTCCCGCTGCTCCCCGGTGAAGCGCACGACGTGCTGTCGGGCGAGCCGGCGGGATCGGAGCTGCACGGAGAGGACCTCGCGCTCGCACGCCTGGTCGCACGCGGCATCCCCGTCGACGACTGCGCGCGTCAGCTGCACCTCACCTCGCGCACGGTCTACAGGAGGCTCGCGCGGTTGCGGCGTCTGGTCGGTGTGACGTCTACGAGCGAGCTCGTGGCCGAGCTGGCGAGACGCGGCTTCCGCTAGGCCGGGCGGTCGCGTAGTAGACGAACCCGAGGCGCGCCATCTCGCCGGGGTCGAACATGTTCCTGCCGTCGACGAAGACCGGGCGGGCCAGCACTGACTTCAGCTCGCCGAGGTCGAGGGCCGCGAGCTCGTCCCACTCCGTGCACAGGACGGCGCACTGCGCTCCGCCGGCCGCGCCGTAGGGATCGGTCGCTATCTCGATCTCCGGCAGCGCGCGCCGCGCCTCCTCGGACGCGACGGGGTCGTAACCCGCCGCTCGAGCACCCCGGTCGAGCAGCCGGCGCGCAAGCCGCAGCGCCGGCGCGGAGCGCACGTCGTCGGTCCCCGGCTTGAACGCCAGGCCGAGCAGCGCCACGCGTTTGCCCTCGAGGTCCCCGATCGCGTCGACGATCTTGTCGACCGCGGCGTCTAGCGCCTCTTCGTTGACGCGCTCCACCTCACGCAGGATCGGGAAGTCGTAGCCGAGCGCGTCGGCGAGCCGCTCGAGCGCGCGCAGGTCCTTCGGGATGCAGTGTCCGCCGTAGCCGAGCCCGGCGTCGAGGAAGGCGCGGCCGATGCGGTCGTCCGATCCCATCACCTCGGCAACGCCGGTCACGTCGGCCCCGGCCCTCTCGCAGAGCCGCGCCAGCGCGTTCGCGTACGAGATCTTCAGCGCGAGGAACGCGTTGCACGCGTGCTTGGCGAGCTCGGCGGTCGCCGTGTCCGTCTCGATGAAGCGGCACCCCCGTTCGATCCAGGACCGGTACACCGCGCGCATGACCTCGGATGCGCGCTCGGACTCGGCGCCGACGACGATCCGGTCGGGATGCAAGAAGTCGTGGATCGCCCTGCCCTCGCGCAAGAACTCGGGATTCGACGCGATCTCGATCTCGCGGCCCGGCCTCACGCGCTCGACCGCATCGCGCAGCCGCGCCGCGGTGCCCGCGGGGACCGTCGACTTCTGGACCACGACCGCGCCGGCGCGCGCCTTTCGCGCTACGTCGATCACCGACTGCTCGACGGCCGAGAGATCCGCCTCGCCCGACTCGCGCGGCGGCGTCCCCACGCAGATGAACACGACGTCCGCGCCGGCGACCGCCTCTTCGGAGTCGAGCGTGAACGCCAGCCTTCCGGCTTCGATCTGCTCCGTGAGGAGGTCGTCGAGGCCCGGCTCGAAGAAGGGGGCCTGCCCCTTTTGCAGCGTCCCGATCCTGGCCTCGTCGACGTCGCAGCCGGTGACCTCGTGTCCCGCATGCGCCAGCGACGCGCACGTGACGAGGCCGACGTGGCCGGTGCCGATCACCCCGATCTTCATCGGGGTGCACCCTAAGCCGAGTGCGCCACCACTAGAGGTCGGGCGAGGGGGACCCGGAGGTGGAACGTCGAGCCGCGGCCCGGCTCGCTCTCCACCGAGATCTCGCCGCCCATCGCCGCGAGCGCGGTGCGGGCGATGAACAGGCCCACACCGGCCCCCTGCGTCGAGCGAGTGAGGACGTCGCCGAGGCGGACGAACCGGTCGAAGATGCGGTCCTGGTCGGCCCGTGCGATGCCCGGCCCCTGGTCGGTCACCGAGATCCGCGCGTACCCGTGCTCGCGGGTGAGCCTGACCGTCACGAGACCTTCGGGCCCGCCGAACTTCGCCGCGTTGTCGAGCACGTGCGCGATCGCCTGCTCGAGTCGTTCCTCGTCGGCGCGGACGACCAGCCCCGGCTCGTCTTCGACGACGCGGTAGCGGTGGTCGTCGAGGACCTTCGTCGCGGTCGCGGCCACGAGCTCGCCGAGACCGATCTGGTCTTCCTGCGACGGCGTGAGCCCCCCGGTCTCGATCTGCGAGACGAGCAGCAGGTTCATCACGAGGCGCTCGAGCCGGTCGGAGCCGCGCTCCATGACGCTCACCATCTGGTCGGCCAGATCCGCCGAGACGTTGTCCGACCCGCGCTGCAGCACCTGGAGCGCGCCCTTGATGCTCGTCAGCGGCGTGCGGAGCTCGTGGCTGATCGTCGACAGGAAGTCCGACTTGGCCTCCTCCGCCTCGTGCTCCGCGGTGACGTCTCTGACGAGGAGGACGTGCGCGACGTGGTCGCCCCCGCCGGCGGAACCGGTAGTGACCGACACCCAACGACCCGGCCCCTCCTTCGTCACGACCTCGAGCTCGCCGCTCACCGGCGCCGTCACGAGCTCTGCCGTCGTGACGCGGCGCTCGTCGTCGCGACGGATCACCACGCGCTCCGACAGCTCGCGCCCCATGACCTCGGCGGCCGCGTATCCGGTGATGTGCTCGAGCGCGGGGTTCCACGCCCGCACGCAGCCGCGGTGGTCGAGCAGCGCGATCCCCTCGCGCGAGCCGTGGAAGATGCGGGCGAAGCGCTGGCGCTCCTCCGTCACCTCGGCGTAGAGCCGGTGCGACCCGAGAGTCGTCAACAGCTCTGCCGCGACCGCTTCGAGAAGCAGCGCGTCGGGGTCTCCGAAGTCACCCGCGCCGACGCGGTCGAGCGCCACCAGACAGCCGAGGGCGCCTTCCTCGTCGAGCAACGGGACGGCGACGAGGCTGCGCGCGCCGAGCCCGTCGAGCAGCGCCCGCTCGGCGTCGCTCCCGTCCTGCGACAGCGACAGCGCGGCCTCACGCATCTCGATCTCCATCATCAGAGACGTGAGCGCGCCGAGCTCCAGCGGCGCCATGTCGGCGACCACGCCGTCCTCGCCCACTCCGGACCACACGGTCTCGCGGCCAAGCTTCAAGACGACCCTGGTCTCGCGGGCCGAGACGATCTCTCGCACCGCGCCGAGGAAGCCGGTGATCGCGACGTCGAGCTCCGGCCCCCCTGCGAGCGCGCGGCTGGCGGCGTGGAGGTGACGCAGGCGCTCCGCCTCGTCGCGCTGCCGCAGCACCGCGCGGTAGCCGAGGTAGAGGCCGAGCAGCGGGAGCGGGAACAGCGCGACGGTCCAGCGGCTGGCGAGGATCGCCGGCGCGAACAGCAGCCCCAGCACGAGACCGCCCGCGAGGTTGATGAGGGCCGGACCCCACACGCCGGCGAGCGCGCGGCCGAAGCGCGCGCCTCCGGTGATCGCCATGACGACGGCGACGAAGAGGTGCGTCAGGAACGTGAACGTCAGCACTGCGACGACGGCGACCGCGGCGTTGCGCACCGTGAGCGTCTCGGCGGGCTCGGCGGCGACGCTCCAGACCCCCGCGGCGGCAGCGGCCCCGCATCCGTATTGCGCGACGTTGAAGATCCCCTTCAGCGTGCCGGCCCTGTGCCGGTAGATGCGCGCCGCGGCGATCGCGAGCGTGACCGCCCATACCGTCTCGCCCGCCGGCAGCACGACGACCATCGGGAGCAGCAACGCCTCGGACGCGCTAAGCCCCCAGTCGCCGTCCTTGCCGTGGAACGTGAGGTCGGTCAGCTCGGTCAGCGCGAACAGGAGCGTGAGGACG
>DASQEJ010000219.1:0-2029 GCA_035633715.1 Actinomycetota bacterium
CAACAAGGGCATCGGCAAGGGCAACCCGGCCCACACCAGCTGCACCCCCGGGACCCCGACGCCTCCGCCGCCTCCGCCGACCTGCAAGGGCAAGAAGTGCACCCCCTGCCCCGGCAACAGCTGCAACCCCTGCCCCGGCAAGAGCTGCGAGCCCCACGGCCCGTGCGACGCAGACCCGACCATGCCCGGCAAGCAGCCCTGCACCGACAACGAGGGCCCGTGCGACAAGGACCCGAACATGCCCGGCACGCAGCCTTGCAAGGACGACGAGAAGCCGTGCGACAAGGACCCGAACATGCCCGGCACCCAGCCCTGCACCGACACGCCGGACGTCGTCCTCCCGGACGTCATCCACAGGCCGGGCCAGCCCGGCTCGCCGGACCGCCCGACGGTGCTGGGTGAGCGCATCACCCAACCGAGCACGCCGACGACGGTCGCAGCCCGGCAGCCGAGCACCCCGCTGGGCAACCTCCTGCCCTTCACGGGAGCGAACCTCCTGATCTTCCTGGGAGCGGGCCTCTCCCTCTCGGGCGCAGGGATCATGCTGAACGGCAAGCGCAAGTAACGAACCGTTCTACGCAAGGGAGAGAGAAGGAGGCCGGGAAACCGGCCTCCTTCTTTTTTGTGTGGCGTCTCGCCGAGGCGACCCGCGTTTGTCCGGGCGTCTCGCCGAGGCGACCCGCGGTCGGGGTTCTCACGTACCCTGTCCACATGTCTGACGCCACGGATCGGATGGACTCGCTTCGCCAGAAGCTCTCGCACGTCAAGGAGTACCTTTGACGTCGACCGCAAGCGCACCCGTCTAGACGAGGTCCGGGCCCGGTCCGCGGCCCCCGACCTCTGGGACGACCCCCCCGCAGCACAGAAGGTCATGGCCGAGATGTCGCGCCTCGGCGACGACGTGGGCCAGTACGACGACATCGCGGGGCGGCTCGAGGACGCGGCCCTGATGTGGGAGCTCGCCGAGACCGAGGACGACGCCTCGACGGCGCGGGACGTCGAAGCCGAGCTGACCGCGCTCGAGAACGAGATCGAGTCGCTCGAGGTGGTCTCGTTGCTGGGCGGCGAGTTCGACGCGAACCCGGCGATCCTCTCGGTGAACGCGGGCGAGGGCGGGACGGACTCGCAGGACTGGGCCGAGATCCTCCTGCGCATGTACCTCCGGTGGGCCGAGCGACGCGGGTTCAAGACCGAGCTCCTCGAGGCGACGGCGGGCGAGGAGGCGGGCATCAAGAGCGCGACCGCGACCGTCACGGGGCGCCACGCGTACGGCCTGTTGTCGGCGGAGCGCGGCGTGCACCGTCTCGTCCGGATCTCGCCGTTCGACGCGGCGAAGCGCCGCCACACGTCGTTCGCGTCGGTCGACGTCACGCCCGAGGTCGAAGACGACATCGAGATCGAGGTCTCGCCCGACGACCTGCGGATCGACACGTACCGCTCGTCGGGGGCGGGGGGGCAGCACGTCAACGTCACCGACTCCGCGGTGCGGATCACGCACCTGCCGACGGGGATCGTCGTGTCGTGCCAGAACGAGCGCTCGCAGATGCAGAACCGGGCGGTGGCGATGCGCGTGCTCAAGTCGCGCGTGCTGGCGCGCGCGCATGAGGAGCGCGAGGCCGAGCTGGACGCGTTGCGCGGGGAGCGCCGCGAGATCGGGTTCGGCTCGCAGATCCGGTCATACGTCATGCATCCGTACCAAATGGTCAAGGACCACAGGACCGAGGTCGAGACCGGCAACGTGCAGGGCGTCCTCGACGGCGACATCGACGGCTTCGTCGAGGCCGAGCTCAAGCGCAAGGCGACGATCACCGCCGGCGAATAACAGCGCGGAGCTCGCGGAAGTGCCATCATCTATGGCAATGGAAGAGACCACGCGCGCGGTCTCCGAGCGCGTCGAGCGCGCGACGTTGCCGGAGCTGGGGTCGGTCGACATCGACGACGTCTACGTCCACATGGACTACCTCCTGCAGTCTCGGCCGACGCCGATGGACCTCTACTACCGGTGGGAGAGCCAGCAGTGGTCGGCGCG